>JBFIMV010000007.1:0-20227 GCA_041611575.1 Desulfuromonadales bacterium
CCTGCTTGCTGTGAGCGCTGGGGAAGGCCTTGAGCTTGCTGGCCGGACCGGCGTGACAATCTGCGCAGGCACCCGCCAGCCTGTCAACGGCCGGAACCTTGCGGGGTGCGTGGGGGTTCTGGTGACAGCTCAGGCAGTCGAGCTTGCTGGGCCCGTGCGGCTGGGCGTGGCAAGCGCTGCATTTCGGCATCAGCGCATCGTAGTTGTTCTTGCGCGGATTGTAAGCATGAAAGACATGATGGCACTCCTGGCAGGAGAAACGATGTTTGCCGCCGGCCTGCTTCAGGTCGCCGAATTGAACGACATGGCACTGGGCGCAATCAGCCGGTTTGAGCGGCTCGGGGGTTGTTGCGTAGAGTTGCGCATCAACCTGCGGCAGAGTGCGCTTTGCATCAGTTGCCTGTCCCGGCCGGGCGGTCAGCCCGACCAGGACAGCGGCAAACAGACAGCAGCTTGCGACAAGGTACAGATATCTTGGCATAGAAATCCCTGTTACGCTGACAGATTACTTCTTCTTGTCGGCCTTCTTGGCCGGCCAGTTATTCAGATCGTGCGCAACGTTGTGGCACTCGCCGCATTTCGGGAAGCGCGTGTGCATCCCTTCGGCGTGCGGCAGGCCATGGCAGTCGGTGCACTTCGGCACGGTCTTGTGCTTGTCGGCATGGCAGGTGACGCAGGCGATCTGGCCGTGCTTCGCCTTGCTGGCCGTCAGGGTGTTGTAAACGCCGCCGTGGCATGATGCGCACAGGGTCGAAGCAGTCGTCGCCGGATAGGTCAGCAGCTTGGGCTGGTGGGCCTGGTGACAGGTCGCACAATTCGCCTGGGTCATGGTCGCGGAATGCGGCTTATGGCAGGAGACACACTCGGGAATCGTGCCGTGTTGGCCGGCATGGCAGAAATTACAGGCGAAGGTCGCGTGCTTGGTGGGGTTGGCCGTCATCTGCTTGCCGGGACCGGCGTGGCAGGTCAGGCAGACCTTCTTGTGTTCGCCGGTCAGGTTGACATTCAGCGGCTGATGCGGGTTGTGACAGCCGAGGCATTTGTCGACTTCGTAATGAGCGCTGCCGCTGTGGCAGTCACTGCAGTTCGGAATATTGTTGGCGACCTTCGGTCGATGGCCGGCATGGCAGGCCTGGCAATCGATTTCCGTCTTGTGGGAAGCGCCATTGGCGGCGATCTGGGCGGGCTGCTCGGTATGGCATTTGACGCAGTCCGCTACAGACAGCACCGCCTGCTCAGCCAGGGCGACCGAACCCAGACCAGCAACAAAGGCAACGGCACATGCCACCACCAGCATCTTCTTCAGCTGTGTCTTGAACATCGACATTCCTCCTTCGTGAAAACCCGGATTGATAAGTATTGTTAGCGTGGCACACTGGCCATCAGGCAGTACATACAGTACAAATGAACTGCATTTTTAACGTCTGGACCCTGCGAGTGTCAACAGGAAAATGGGAAACATCCAATGATAGAAAAACCCGCATATAACAGGTACATGTCTTGAAAACAAAAGCCCCGCGACCGGATTGGCCGCAGGGCTGATTTGTTGGAGCGGGACACGAGATTCGAACTCGCGACTTCAACCTTGGCAAGGTTGCACTCTACCACTGAGTTAGTCCCGCAATCAGGTGCTCCGTGTGCGGAGCGAGGCACTTTATAGCAAATGCCAAACAGGCAAGTCAACCGAAAATTTCATCCTGCAGCACATTCACTGACGTGCGAACACCCGAAAAAACCGGAAGAGGTAATCAGCACCGGACCAGATGGTCAGGGCGAAGGCGATATAAAAGAAAAAGATGCCGAAATTGTGCATGTTGACGTGGAAGAGCGACCACTCGAGGCCGAACAGCCAGTTGTATTCGTAATGCAGCATCAGCCCCGGGATCGCCGCCATCTGGTAGATGGTCTTGTACTTGCCCAGATCGCTCGCATCAATGACGATCCCCTCGGACGATGCGATCGAACGCAGCCCGGTGACGACCATCTCCCGGGCCAGGATCAGAAAGACCGCCCAGGCCGGGACACGATCAAGGGGGATCAGCATGATCAGTGCGGCCATGACGATCAGCTTGTCGGCCAACGGGTCGAGAAACTTGCCGAGGACGGTGACGACACCCCACTTGCGGGCAAGCCAGCCATCGATGAAGTCTGTGACGGCCGCCGCGCCGAAAATGGCCGCCGCCCAGAAGCCGGCCTCGCGACTGTCCGAGAGCAAGAGCACCACGACCACGGGGATTGCGGCGACCCGCGCCAGGGTCAGCAGGTTCGGCAGATTGAGTCGGCCGGTGCGAAGGTTCATTAAATGGTGTCCCCTGCCTGACGGTAATGGTCCAGATAGCGCTTGACGCGCTCGACGTAATTACGGGTTTCCGTGTAGGGAGGGATGCCGCCGTGGCGTTGGACTGCATTGGGACCGGCGTTGTAGGCGGCCAAGGCCAGCTCGAGATCGTCGTTGAAGAGGTCGAGCATCCGGCGCAGATACTCGCTGCCGCCCCGGATGTTCTCCGAGGGGTCGAAAGGATTGTGCACCTTCAGGTCGCGGGCCGTCTCGGGGATCAGCTGCATCAGGCCCTGCGCCCCCTTGTGTGATACGACGCGGGGCTGATAATCACTCTCCACCTTGATCACCGCCTTGACCAGGGCCTCCTCGAGCCGGAAAGAGTTCGCATGACGGCGGATCAGGTCACGATAGGATTGACTCTTCACCCCGACAGGAGCGCGCTCCTTGAGGTACATCGACCAGCGGCCGTGGGTCGGAGTATCGGTAAAATGCACCCTGCCGTCAGCATCGACATAACGATAAATGTCAGCATTTGCCTGTGAAATACCGGCAATCAGCGGCCCTGCGAGAACGGCGGCGATGAGGATGTTTTTCAGCATGCGCATGTCGATAGAAACCTCAACTTTAGTGTATATCTGAAAAACCGATGTATTTCAACTGGTTTAGCTCTTGACAGACAAAGACCCCGTTCGGATAATGACTTCTCCGACAAGCACTCAAGGTACGTCGCTATTAACGATATGCAAACCATGGGCCACACGAAGACATGAAAATCACATCAGACTTTCTCGTCGTAGGCAGCGGCATCGCCGGACTCTGCTACGCTCTGGGCGTCGCCGACAGGGGCAGTGTTTCGCTGGTCACCAAACGGGAGATCGCCGTAACCGCCACCCGCCTCGCTCAGGGCGGCATCGCTGCCGTCGCAACCGACGATGACTCTTTCGACCAGCACATTCATGACACCATGGAGGCCGGCGCCTGGCTGCCTGACGAGGAGATCGTGCGCCTGGTCGTCGAGAACGGCCCGGCGGCCATCAGCGACCTGATCGAATGGGGCGTGCAGTTTTCCCGCAAGGAAGATGAAACCTACGACCTGACCCGCGAAGGGGGCCACAGTCAACGTCGCATCTATCACTCCAAGGACGAAACCGGCAAGGAGATCGAGCGGGCGCTGGTCGAAGCGGTGCAGGCCCACCCGAACATTACCGTCTATGAGAACCATGTCGCCGTCGACCTGATCACCGAGGCGAAAGTCACCCGTCGACGGGTGTCGCCTGACCGCTGCCTGGGCCTCTATGTCCTCGATCGCGCAACCGGCCAGGTCGTCACTTTCGGCGCGCCGATCACCGTTCTTGCCACCGGCGGCGCCGGCAAGGTCTACCTGTACACCTGCAACCCCGACATCGCCACCGGCGACGGCATCGCCATGGCCTACCGGGCCGGCGCGACCATCGCCAACATGGAGTTCATGCAGTTCCACCCGACCACCCTCTACCACCCGCTCGCCAAGAGTTTCCTGGTATCGGAGGCCGTCCGTGGCGAAGGCGCCATCCTGCGTCGCAGCGACGGCACCGCCTTCATGGAGAATCATCATCCCCTCAGGGACCTCGCCCCGCGCGATATCGTCGCCCGGGCAATCGACCTCGAGATGAAGATCCACGGCGACGATTGTGTCTTTCTCGATATCACCCACCGCGAAGCCGACTACATTCGCGACCGCTTTCCCTTTATTTACGAGACCTGCCTCTCCTACGGCATCGACATGACCCGCGAGCCGATACCGGTCGTGCCGGCTGCCCATTACCTGTGTGGCGGCATCAAGGTAGACTCCTGGGGAGAAACCGATATCAAGGGACTCTTCGCCATCGGCGAAGTCGCCTGCAGCGGCCTGCACGGCGCCAACCGGCTCGCCAGCAACAGCCTGCTCGAAGGTGTCGTCTTCGCCAAGCGCGCCGCCGAACGCTCACTGAGCTGCAGCGAACGGCCGTCGCCGCCCTGCCCCGCCATCGAATCGTGGGACCCGGGGAGCGCGCGCAACAGCGATGAGGAAGTCATCGTCGCCCACAACTGGGACGAGATTCGCCGCTGCATGTGGAATTATGTCGGCATTGTGCGCTCCGACAAGCGCCTGGTGCGCGCCCTGCGCCGGGTGCAGATGATCCAGGAAGAGATCGCCGACTACTACTGGAACTTCCTGATCACCTCCGACCTGATCGAATTGCGCAATATCGCCACCGTTGCGGAATTGATCATCCGCTGCGCGCTGAGCCGCAAGGAAAGCCGCGGCCTGCACTACACCCTCGACCACCTCGAGAAAGACGATATCCGCTGCAAGAGAGACACCCTGATACGTAAAACCTTCTAGGAGCATGTGATGGGCGCAGACGCGCATCATCCATCGGAGACCCAATGACGATCGATGACTACCGGCGGGAGATCAACCTGCTCGACGAAGAACTGCTGCGCATCTTCAACCAGCGCGCCGCACTGGCACTCAAGATAGGTGAAATCAAAAAAGAAAACGGCATCCCGGTTTATGACCCCGACCGCGAACGGCGCATCTTCGAAGCCATGACCGGGGCCAACCCCGGGCCGCTGGAGAACGACGCCATCGTCCGTCTTTTTGAACGCGTCATCGACGAGTCGCGCCGCCTGGAACGCCTCCGCACGAAAGGACTCTGACCATGTTGATCGTCATGAAAAAGGGCGCCAGCGAAGAGCAGCTGCGCAACGTCAAGCAATACCTGGTCGACCAGGACTTCGACTTTCACCAGTCGACCGGCGCCAACCGCACGATCATCGGCGTGATAGGCGACACGCAGAACGTCAACCGCAAGGAGCTGGAAAGCATCGCCGGGGTGCATGTGATATTCAAGATTCCGGAGGAGTGATCATCCGGATTCCTGGAGAAAACGGCAAGGGGCAGGCGATCGTTCGCCTGCCCCTTGCCGTTTGACATGCCCCTGGCTACTTTTCTTCGCCCGGCAGGACCTTCTTCATCAACTTCAGGAAATTCTCTGCGAGAACCGGATGCAGCTGGCTGCCGATGAGCTGCTCGATGTTGATCCTTACCGCCTCGGGATCAAGCGGCTCACGATAAGGACGACGGGTGCTCAGGGCGTCGAATATATCCGATATGGTGGTCATCTGGCTGCAGAGGTTCTGCTCCCACTTTTCACGAACGTGCGGGTAACCGCGCAAGTCATAGCGAATATGGTGTTCGTAAGCGTTGACCACGGCCATCCTCGGCACCCCGGGGGTGTCGAGCAGGTACTCGGCGCCGCGCACCGGGTGTTCGCGCATCAGCTTCCACTCCCGCTCATCGAGGGGTTCCGACTTGTTAAGTACTTCTGCGGGAACAAACAGCTTGCCGACATCATGCAGCATGGCGGAAAGACCGATGTCGTGCAACAGAGGGCCGGAGATGCCCAGGGCCGTGGCCTGGGCCAGGTTGAGCAGGCACACGTTGAGAGAATGGGTGAAGGTATACTCGTCCATGGAGCGCAACGGCACCAGGGTGAGCATCGGATCGGCATAGTCGGCGAAAATGTCTATGAAGCCGGCGACGATCTCGGAAAGCCCGACGACCTGGAGGCGGCGGTTGCTCCTTACGGCCTCGTAGACCTCCATGACCCGTGCCAGCTCTTCGTTGCTGATGTCGGCGAGGACACCGGCTGATTTCTCGAGAACGATGCGGTTGCCGGCTTCCCGGTCGCCGGAGACATGGCGCACCTCGACCTGTCCGAGGCGCACATTGGCGCTGCTCTCGATAACCTTCTCTGTCCCCGCCAGGGCAGCGACCAGGTCATGGATTTCCCGGTCGGTCAAACCCTGGCAGAATTTCAAATGACCGATGCCGCGCTGCTTGATGAGGCGGGCAAAACGATCGATGTACATGGTGCGCGTGAGCGGGTAACCCTCGATGGCGAGCTGTTCATCGACACGCTTGAGCGAAATGGCGGCATCTCCGGCCAGTGCCTCCATCAGGCAACCGTGTGACTGCCTGGCGAGCCAGACAACCTGCTGATGACCGGGGGAATAGAGCTTGGCCGTCGAGACGGCCGTGGTGATATGGCGCAAAGCCTGGTCCATAACCTTCATGCGCGTCAGGTCCATGGCAGCTTTCCCTTCAATTGCAGGCACACCTTGCCGGCCGCACGGGCCAGGTCTCCGGAGCTTTTCGTATAAATCTCCTCGGCAAGTTCCGCGGCCTGGGGTGACTCATAATGTTCCAGGGATTTCACGACTTCGAGCTTGAGGCGATTCAGCTGCATCGCCCCGAGCAGGCTGCGGCTCTGCAGGAACTTGCCGAGCTCGGGCAACGCCTCGGGGAGCGCCATTTCGGCAAGCGACTTGATCACTGAGAGCTTGATGCGTTCATCGTCTTCCGCACCGAGCCGCTGTGTCAAAATCTCTGTAAGCTTGCGGGCAACGTCTGGCATCCGGCTTTTCGCGGCGAGGCGGACGGCACTGTGCAGCACTTCCGGATCGCGGCTCTCAAGCTCCTTGAGCAGGTAACGATCGGCGCGGGGATCCTTGAAATGCAGGAAAGTGGACATGACTTCGAACTGAACTTTGGGGTGCGCATAGCCGACCAGGCGCCCGAGGGGATGGAGGACGGCCGGATCGTTTATTTCGCGGAGCAGGATCACCAGGTTGCGGACGAAATACCAGCGGCGGTCGTGCAGGCGCTCGACGATCGGCTCGCGTGCCGCGGGACCGATGAGCAGGAGGCATTCCATGATCAGCCGACGCTTTGACATCCCCTGCTCTTCCGCCAGGCGCTCGAGCAAGGGCCCAGCAAACGGCGCGCCGACCCGCTTGATCATGCCCTGGATTCCGCCATACATCGGCTTGCCCCAGGATTCAAGGCCGTCGAGCACCTGCTCGATGAATTCGGGGCTGGAGAAGGCCAGCAGCGCCGTCTTGTCCGGGGTTTTCCTGAGCTCATCGACATCACGGGAGTGACGCTTCAAATGGTCATGCACGCTGGCCAGCGACATGAAGTCACCCGTCTCCAGGAAGTAAAAGATCAGCTCCTCCATGTTACGGGTGATCGCCGTCAGTGTCCCGCCCTTGGCGCCATGATCGAGCAGGTCGAGCATAACCTGGCAAAACTGTTGCTCGACCTGGTGGCCGTCGAGCGACTCCACCAGCTCCTTGAGAAGCTGCGGGTCGAGGCCCGGCTCGATCTCGGCGGCCGAGAGAAGGGTCAGCGCGCTCTGGTAGTCGTTGGGGACGTAAGCATCGGCGGCATCACCCCGGAAGAGACGCTTGAGCAGCTCAGCGGTGTGTTCCGGTGAACGCACCGATTTGCCGGCAACCCGCCGCACATCGTCCCCCGAACTGCGAGTCTGGGCAAGCTTGCCGAGCACGTCGATCAGCCCCTGGGGGATGACCAGGTGTTCCGTGTCAACCTGGTCCAGGGCTTCGAGGATCAGGGTTTGCGGCAACTGCCCCAACACATCAGCTGCGATGTCCTGGCGTCCGGCGCAGGACTTCAGCGTACTGTTGAGGAAGCGCCGCCGCAGTTCCGGGGTGAGCCGGCCGACGAGATCACCCAGTCGACCAAGGGTATCGTTGCAAACCTGACCACGAATCTGCTCACGATCGGCTTGCTTGAGGAATGCGGTAATCGCCTCGTCATAAGTGTTCACCATGTCCTGTTTGCCGGCGTCAAACTCCTTGTTCATGACTTCGGCGAGCAGGCTGGGGTCGATCTGGATATCTTTTACCCGGGCTTCACCCTCGGGGTCGAGCGTGCCGGCCATCAGGCCACCGACGAACGACTTCCACATGACCGCGGTTTCCGACTCCGCCAGGCTGGTCTTGGGGGCGTGGACCCGGTCGACCTCGGTGGCGTGAAATGCATCAAAATCGACCCCCTTGGCCTGGATACCGGTGATTTTCGAACTGGCCAGGACCCGGTCAAGTCCGCCGAGGTCGGCCAGCTGGTCGGCTTTGTGCGACAGTATTTCGAAAAACCGGCAGATCTCCTCGGCAGTGACCTCGCGCGTGACGGTCAAGGAGGCGACACGGGAACGGAACAGGTTGGTGGCGAGGTCACGGTACACGGCATTGCCGGCATCGAGGACCTGGCCGCCGACCATCAGGGTGTCACGGGCAATGCCGATGGTGATTTCACTACGGAATTCGAGCAGACGGGGGAGCAGCGACAGCAACTTGTCGGCAGCAGACGCAATAACGGGATGCCCGGCCGGATAGGCAACAACCTGTCGCCGGGCGATATTGAGCGCATAAATGAATTCGGAAAGGATCCGGGTGTCGAGATCCAGTCCCTGCGAGACAGCCGTCATGAGTGACATGCCTTTCGATTTCGCTCACCATACTAGCAAAATAATCTGCATTATTCCATTTCTGAGCATGTCGCGCTCGAAAATTTGTCACAAGGGTGAAGACACCGCGGTATGCCAATCCTCGCGTGACAGCGCTGCCATGACGACCTCTCTCCCTTGCCTCAACACTTCGCGCTGCCAATTCAAGTCATCGGGAGAGAAAGCCTGCAAGAAAGCCCTGGTGATGGATTCCGCTTGCGGGTGTCCGGAAGAGCCCTGATGATAAAGCCAGTTTTCAACACGCATCGCCCGAAACACCGTCATCGCCGGCAGCGTGCCGAATTCCAGGCCTGCGGCCACAAGGTCCGTCTCCGGGACAATCTCCTTGAAGGCATTGCGGACCGTTCCATTTAGATGTGAAGAAACCGATTCACCCGCAGCCGTAGACCTGACCCGCTCTCCCCACCAGTCCCTGGCACGCGCAAAAGCCGTGGACCCCGGCGGGTCGCCGATGATGATCTCTCCATAACCGCGCGGACCGAGGCCGGTGTGCAGGTCAATGACGGCGACTGACGCGGCCCCGGCAAGATGTTCAGCGAGGATTGCGCGCAGAGTCCGATTCGACCATGTCGGCTGGTCGCCACCGTAGAAAAGCCCTGCAGGATAAGCATACTGGCCGCAGGTCACGGCTTTCTGCAAGGCCGCCTGGCCGTGGCACAGGCGATAACCGGCAAGGCGCCAGGTGAGCGCAGCGTCCGACATGACGCCAAGCTTTTGCGGCGCGATCACGTTGGCCAGGCGATCGTATTCCGCATTAAGGAGAGGCAGTTGTGAAAAATCGACAAAGTTGCGGTTCAGGTCGACGTTGTCTTCGTTGACCCGCCGGAGGTGAGCGAACCCGAACGGATTGATGGCGTGAATCACGAGCAGCGCAAGCCCCGTCGGCAGGAGCCGGCCGACCCCCTGAAGCATCAGACTGGTCTGAATTGCCGAGCCGGCAAAGCCTTCGACGCCGTGAACACCCGACATCACGACCAGGATTCGCTCCGCGGTGCTTGCGCCCAGCCGGGCGACATCGGTGTAAAGTTCTTCACCTGCCGGACCTTTGGCCGGGCAGCGAAATGTTGTCAATTCCGCGCCGGCACCTTGCGCCGCGGTTAGGAAGCGCTGTCGTGCCGACAGGTAATCCGTTGAAAAATACTCGTGCATGACGTCCTTACAGGCGATTTATGCCATCAACCGTCTTCCCTGCGCACCCCCCAAGAGGCGGCGGAGATGCCGAGGAACAACACCGCCAGACCGATCATCATCGTGTACTCGATCTCCTTGAAGTCGATCAGCACAACCTTCCTCGCCATGGCGAGCATCGCCACCAGGAGTACGGCTCTCACCTTGACGACCGGCGTCTTGGTGGTGATGTCCGGCAGCACGGTATGGTTGAATTCGAGAGCGATCAGTACGGTCATGAAGGCACCGAAAACCTTGATGAAGGCGTTGTGGTCGAGCAGGTGATTGCCGACGGAGACCACCTGCCAGAGTGCCACTCCGGCCTGCACCAGGGTCAACACGACCGAGATGGCGACCAATACGGTCAGGATGGCGATCACCAGACGTTCAAACCAGTGGTACCCCTTGGTGCCGAAAATCAACGGTATCATGGACCCTCTCCTGTACTGATTATACGGTAGACCTGCTACGCACGACAGGCTTTCGTACCTGACAAACTGCCACGAAACGTCAGCTGCGCAAAGGTTATCCCACCGGTATGCAATGGGCAAGAGACAAGTTTTGATGAACCCTGCTGAGAACCTGTTAATATAAAAACTAGACACTTGAAAGCGACCAGCCAGGGGGAGGGAACATGAGCGGACTACGGTCTCCTGTCATCACCTTCTGCATCGCTGTCCTCTGCATCGCATCTCTTGGCCTCGCCGACCGGGCAACGGCGGCAGCGACAAAGCTCTACTACTATTCTGCCGAAAACTGTCCGCACTGCAAGGAATTCGGACCGCTGGTCCATGAACTCGCTGCACGTTTTCCGGACGTGGACGTGGTCGAAAAGGACATCTGGCTCGATCGGGCCGCATTCAATGAAATGTTTGAGCTGACGGCGACCCACGGCGACCTGCCGGTGGCGACGCCGACCCTGTTTCTCGGCAACGATATCTGGATCGGCATTGATCAGGACAAGTTGCAGGCCATCGGCCTGAAGCTGGCGAAATGTGTGGCCGACGGCTGTCCGGACGCAATGGGCCGACTGCAACCGTCCTTCGAGGAAGAGACTGGCAAGCAGCCGCCAGCGGAGACCTTGATAGCCATCCCCCTCCTGGGGGAATGGGATGTGCGGGATGCCCCTCTCCCCCTGGTGACGTTGATCCTCGGCCTGCTTGACAGCATCAACCCATGCGCCTTCTTCGTGCTGCTCCTGCTGCTCTCGCTGATGATCCATGCGCACTCGCGGCTGCGCATGTTGACGGTCGGCGTGGTCTTCATCAGTTTTTCGGGCCTGATTTACTTTCTCTTCATGGCGGCCTGGCTCAATCTCTTTCTGGCGACCGGCGGCCTGCGCTTCGTGACACTCCTCGCCGGCCTGATCGCCCTGTTGATCGGAGCCCTGAATATCAAGGACTACTTCTTCTTTCACAAGGGGATCAGCCTGTCGATCCCGGACAAAGTCAAGCCGGGTCTCTACCAGCGCGTCAGGAACCTCATCAGTTCGTCCAGCTATCTTTCCCTGCTCGGCGGCACGGCCCTGCTGGCAATCGCGGCGAACAGCTACGAACTGCTCTGCACCGCCGGTTTTCCGATGGTTTTCACGCGCATCCTGACCCTGCAGGAGCTGCCGACCTGGCAGTATTACGCCTATCTGGCCTTCTACAATGTCGTCTACGTGGTTCCGTTGCTGATCATCGTGATTCTCTTCGCGATAACCCTTGGTGCGCATCAGCTGTCGGAGAAACAGGGACGGGTATTGAAACTGCTTTCCGGAGCGATGATGGCGGGCATGGGCCTTGTCCTGGTTTTCTTCCCGACCCTGCTGCAGAGCCTGACCGGGACGATCACCCTGTTCGCCACAACCATCCTCTGCGTCGCAGGAATCCTGTCTGTCGATGCCTGGCGGCACAGCAGACAGAAAGGCCGGAAGTCGCCCCGCAAGGGCACTTAGCCGGCGTCCGCCCCCTTTACCAGCGCCGTTTCACGAGGTAGAATTGTGGTGTGGATTCTGTTCGCAACGAGAGACCAACAGAGAGGGAGGTGCGCCATGTTGCAACTCGAACTCAGCGAAAAACATCGCAAGGTCCTGGCTGAAACCATCGACTCGAGCCTGTCGCAGCTGCGTGACGAAATCGCTCATACCGACACCCACGACTACCGCGAACTCCTGATCAAGCGGCGGGAGGCACTCACGGCCATCCGCAGCAAGTTGCAATGAAGGCTGAGCACTACATCCTCACTTGCGACAACAGGTAGAGGTCTATGGCGACAGCCTCGAGGAAGAACAGCACGGCGACCGTCGGTCCGAAAACGGCGAGGGTTCGCTGGCCGTGTTTGCACAGCATGACGGAGTGTTTGATTTCGGCGGCGATCCACGCCAGGTTGATGAGCGGGACAAGGACAAAGAGGGCAAGCAGGCAGCCAAACCCGGCATCTGTCTGGTTGAATCCGAACAACAGGTCCCGTGTGCCGCAATAATAATAGATGATGGTCAGCTGGGTCAGGGAAATTGCAACAGCTCTATAAATATTCAGCCTTCACTCCTGTTTGCCAATGGTGGCCTCGTCTTTGCTCAACCACACGTAACATATGCTTAAAAAAAACCGGGAACAACACCTCCGCAATGAAGGGGTCGATCCCGGTGAAAGCCCCGAAGTTATCCTTCAGTTATAAATCACTCTCATTATTTCACGGACTTCCTGCTCAAGCTGAGGGCTGGGGGTCACAACCACTTCCTTGCCATCGACTTCGGTCTTGAAACGCGGGGCATCCTGGCAGTGCAGGTATGCGTCGCGCAGCTGCTCGTTGATCTTCAGCACCTGTGCCGGATCAAGCCCCTTGTCGCGTGCGACCGCAGCAAAGCTGTGAACTTCCTTATCGAGGATCGCCATGCCGAAGCGCTTGGGTGGTTTGCCGATGAAGACGAAAGCATGGCCATCGGCGGGCACGACCTCAAGGGGATCCTTGATCTGTCCCATCAGCTCCTTGAGTGAGCCCTCGATCGCGTTGATCTGCTTGGCAGCCGCGGTATCCGACGCCAACTCAGGATATTCAACCTTCTTGCTGAAAAATCCCATAGACGTGCTCCTTTCTGCTAGGTGGGGCGATTGCATCCAAGTCATTCAAACGGAGTGTTTTCGGGAGAATACATACTAAAACTTAGCAGAAAACGCCCTGATTGCAAGAATCTGCGCATAATAGACAGGCTTGGTGATCGTAAGGGTATTCAGCGATGTAGTCGCCAACCAAAAACCGAAAAATCATAATTTTCCGGAATCGGGATATAACTAGTGAAGGAAAATGCCACACCGCCAGCAGGGATCAGCAGAGTTTTTCGCAAAGGAAGAATGTCTTCAGTCTGGAGCCTGTGGGAAGATTCCAGGAGAACCGTTGAAATGATAACGTTGTCATCGTCAAGGAAGTGCAGGAAGACTGTCACCCAATCTACATGCTCGTAGAGCGCCCGGTAATGATCGCCAAGCGTGGCGTTCGCAGATATTTCCAATGCATCCCCCATGCGCATGTAATCATATTGAATAATAACCTCGAAACTTTCAAAAACGCCCTGCATTTGGCCGTCAACACGTAATGATGCGATATGTTCTGTCGGAACATGGCGTCCAACATTGTATGCTGCAATATTTTGACAGCCGACGAGAAGACTAGCACAAATAAAGATGGGGACCATCAATAAGGCGCAGCAAGATCGAATCATAAGCAGGCACTGTCGAACAAAAAAAGGGTACGAATATCGTACCCTTTCAGAATATCACGAAACTGTTGCCCCGCAGAAGTCAGCCGACCACCTCGGTGCGGGTAAAGACCGAGCGGAGCTGCTGCCCTGCCCCTTCGATGTTCTCGCGCGCGCCTTCCTCGCGGTCGACCAGGGTCACGATGCCGAGGACCACCAACCCCTCCTGCTGCGCCCGCTCGACCGCCTTCATCGACGAGCCGCCGGTGGTCGTCACGTCTTCGACGATCACCACCCGTGAACCGGGCGGCAGGTTTTTGCGCCCCTCGAGCCATTGACCGGTACCATGGCCTTTCGGTTCCTTGCGAATGATGAAGGCATGCACGCTGGACCCTTCAAGCGCCGCGGCGATCGAGGTCGCGGTGGCAATCGGGTCTGCACCCATGGTCAGGCCGCCGACACCATCGATCGGGCCGTCAAACTGCTTGACAATCTCCCAGAAGGCCTTGCCGACCAGCAGTCCGCCACGCGCGTGCAGCGCCGTCTGCTTGCCGTCGAAATAGAAATTGCTCTTGCGACCCGAGGCCAGCGTCACCTCGCGCTCCTCGTACGAAATCTCACGGACGATGTCCATTAACTCCTGCCGTTCCTGCTTGGTCATCACATCTCTCCCTGGAATAACAGTTTTAAGTTTATAGTTTTGAGTTTTAAGTTTTGAATTGGGCTCTTAAGGCTCTTTATTTAACTTAAAACTTAAAACTCACAATTCATAACTGGCCCCTAAAAGAGGCCCAACTGACTGTCCGCTTTCAGGCGCGGGAACTTGACGGGGTAATCACCGCTGAAGCAGGCATCGCAGAAATACCCGGATGCGACGCCATCCGGGACCCCGGCAGCGGCACGCATCCCGGACCTGCTGAGATAACCGAGAGAGTCGGCGGTGATGTAGCGGCTGATTTCCTCGATGGTGTGCGACGACGAAATCAGCTCTTTGCGCGACGGCGTGTCGATCCCGTAGTAACAGGGGAAGCTGGTCGGCGGACTGGAGATGCGCATATGCACCTCCCTTGCGCCGGCGTTGCGGATCATCTTGACGATCTTGCGCGAGGTGGTGCCGCGCACGATCGAGTCGTCGACCACGACCACCCTCTTCCCCTCGATAATATCGCGTACCGGGTTCAGCTTGAGCTTGACCCCGAAGTGGCGAATCGACTGTTGCGGCTCGATAAAAGTGCGTCCGACATAGTGATTGCGCATCAGGCCGAGTTCGAAAGGGATCCCGGACTCTTCGGCGTATCCCATGGCCGCCGGCATACCAGAGTCGGGGACAGCGATGACCACATCCGCATCGACGTGGTGTTCACGGGCCAGCTGACGTCCCATCTCCTTGCGTACCGTGTACACCTGCTTGCCGAAGATGAAGCTGTCGGGGCGGGAAAAATAGACGAACTCGAAGATGCAGGGCGACGGCGACGTCTCCTTGAACGGTCGGTAGGATTTCAGACCGTGTTTGTCGATGAAGATCATCTCGCCAGGCTCGATCTCGCGGATGAATTCGGCTTCGATCAGGTCGAAGGCGCAGGTCTCCGAGGCAACCACGTAGCCGTCGTTGAGCTTGCCGAGGGCAAGCGGCCGGAAGCCGTTCGGGTCCCGCACCGCGACCATCCGGGTTTCGGTGAGGAAGACGATGCTGTAAGCGCCCTTGACGGCGCTCAAGGCTTCGGCGATGCGGTCGGCAAGCGAGTCGCTCTGCGACTTGGCAAGCAGATGGACGAGTACCTCGGTGTCGGAGGTGGTGGAAAAAATCGAACCCGACCTCTCAAGTTCGTTACGGACCTCCTGGGCATTGACCAGGTTGCCGTTGTGCGCCACGGCGATGCTGCCGCGGGCGTAATCGACCATGATCGGCTGGACGTTCTTCAGGTCGCTGCTGCCGGCGGTCGAATAGCGCACGTGACCGATGGCATTGCGTCCCGGTATCTCATCGAAGATCGCGTCGCGCCTGAAAACGTCGGAGACCAGCCCCATTCCCCGGTAGGCGCGCAGGTTCGTCCCGTCGCTGGAGACGATTCCGCAACTTTCCTGGCCGCGATGCTGCAGTGCATAAAGGCCAAGGTAGGTCAGGTTGGCCGCTTCGGGATGGCCGAAGATACCGAAGACGCCACATTCATCCTGTAACTTGTCAAACATATGTCACCGTTCTCCGGGGCCGGACAATCGGCCCTCTCGATGTCGCATTCCGTATGCCGCGCGATGCCGCGTGCATCGCGCGCCTGTCTGCCATGGCCGGCAGGCAATGGCAGACCTCGACCTCTCCGGCTCTATAGGAGCTCGTCGCGAATATATTGCATGGCGTTACTGTAAAACCAAAGCCCCATCCCCTCTTCCGGCAATTCCGGCTCCCGGGTCCAGCGCGGGTGATGAGTGCGATGTATATAGGCCTCGGGATGGGGCATCAGGCCGAAGAGGCGGCCGCTTTGGTCGCAGACGCCGGCGATCGCGTTGACGCTGCCATTGGGGTTGGCCGGATAATCCTGGGTCGGCTTCAACTGGGCATCGGCATACTTGAGGACGCCGAGATGCTGATCTTCAAGCCGCTTCAGGGTCGACTCGCCATCGACGACGAATTTCCCTTCACCGTGTCGGACCGGAAGATAAAGGCCTTCGAGACCACGCGTGAAGACGCAGGGCGAAGACGCATCGACCTTCAACCACACCCAGCGATCTTCAAAGCGTCCGCCGTCGTTGTGCATCAGCGAGCAGGTCTGATCGAAGCTGCCGTCGAGACCGGGCAGCAGCCCCATCTTGACCATCAGCTGGAAACCGTTGCAGACGCCCATGACCAGCTTACCATCAGCGACGAATTGGCGTATTTGGTCGGCGACGGTGCCATTCGAACCGGCAACCTGCGCGTGCAGCAGGCGGTTGGCCCCGGCCTTGGCGCTGCCGAGGTCGTCGCCATCGAGGAAGCCGCCGGCGAGATTGAGGAAGTGGTAATCATCGAGGCGCACCCGCCCGGCGAGCAGCTCGGCGATATGGACGATATCGGCGACATCCGCCCCGGCGAGCCTGCAGGCGTGGGCCACTTCCCGTTCACAGTTGGTGCCGTTACCGGCGATGACGATCGCTCTGACAGTCCTGGCCATGTTACATCTCCCGCAACGGCGCTTGCCACGCCTCTTTCAGTTGGTCGATCGCGGCGCTCAGCAACCGGGACCCGTCCGCTGCGGCAACCTGCAACAGCGGCTCCTGCGTCACGACGCCGATCTGCCGGCAGCTCTGGCCGGAGAACAAGGCCTCGAAAGCCGCACGGCAGTCCGGGTGGACAGTCACCAGCAGGCGACTCTGTGATTCGGAGAAGAGCAGTTTGTCGGCGCGCAGACCGGACTCCGCATCGACCTTGCCGAGATCGACCTGGACACCGAAGCCGCCGGCGAAAGCCTTCTCCGCCAGGGAGACGCCGAGGCCGCCGTCCGACAGGTCGTGACAGGAGGCGATCAACCCTTGCCTCTGAGCTGCATTGACCGTCCTGTAGCGGGCCAGGGCGCTGCTTGCTTCAACCTGCGGCACCCGGCTGCCGCGTTCGCCGCGCGCGGCATAATATTCCGAGCCGCCGAGTTCATCGCGCGTTTCGCCGAGCAGGTAGACCAGGTCGCCGGGACGCTTGACGTCCATGGAGACCGCCTTGCGCACATCGTCGATCTTGCCGATGACAGAGAAGAGGACCGTCGGCGGGATCGAGATCTTGGTGTCGCCGATCTGGTAGTCGTTCTTCATCGAATCCTTGCCGGAGATCAGTGGCACGCCATAGGCGACGCAATAATCGTACAGCGCCTTGTTGGCGCGCACCAGCTGGGCCGCCTTGTATTCCCCGTCGGGGGTTTTGTCGCTCTTGACCGGGTCGCACCAGCAGAAGTTATCGAGTCCGGCCACATGCTCGATGTTGCCGCCGACCGCGACATAGTTGCGCAGCCCCTCGTCGATGGCGCAGGCCATCATGTGGTAGGTGTCGATGTCCGAATAGCTCGGGCAGATGCCATGGGAGACGACCACCCCCTCGAAGGAGTCGAACAACGGCCGGTAGACCGCAGCATCTGAGGGGCCATCGTTGGCGACGCCGACCAGCGGCTTGATGACCGTGCCGGCCTGAACCTCGTGGTCGTAGCGGCGCACCACCGACTCCTTGGAGCAGATATTGAGCCTTCCGAGAAGTCGCGCCAGTTCCGCACCGAGATCCTGAGGTTGGGAGAAATCCGGCTCGGCAAGAACCTTCGGTTGCCATTTTGCGGGAATGACCATCTGCGGCACGCCGCCGTGGATAAAGTCCATCGACAGGCAGGCGACCGTCTTCCCTTCGTAAAGGCAGTGAAAATAGCCGCTGTCGGTAAACATGCCGAGGTCGGTCGCCTCGACATCCATCTCTCCGGCCAGCGTCAGGAAGGCGTCGAGCTTGTCCGGCGGCACGGCGAGGGTCATGCGCTCCTGGGCCTCGGAGATGAGGATCTCCCAGGGCTGCAGGCCGGGGTATTTCAAGGGGGCGCGGTCGAGGTGCAGTTCGAAGCCGCCGGTGTCCTCGCTCATTTCGCCGACCGAAGAGGACAGGCCGCCGGCGCCGTTGTCGGTGATCGAGTTGTAGAGGCCACGGTCGCGGGCGATCAACAGGAAGTCGAACATGCGCCGCTGGGTGATCGGGTCACCGATCTGCACGGCGGTGACCGGCGAACCCTCGTGCAGCTCCTCGGAGGAGAAGGTCGCGCCATGGATGCCGTCCTTGCCGATGCGGCCGCCGGTCATGACGATATGGTCGCCGACCTGTGCCTTTTTCTCATGACAGGGCTTGCCGTTGAGGGTGCGCGGCATGATCGAGGCGGTACCGCAGTAGACCAGCGGCTTGCCGGCGAAGCGCTCGTCGAAGACGATGGAGCCGTTGACGGTCGGGATGCCGCTCTTGTTGCCGCCATGCTCGACCCCCTCGACCACTCCCTCGAAGATGCGGCGCGGGTGCAGCAGCCTTGGCGGCAGAGGCTTGTCGTAAAACGGCGAGGCGAAGCAGAAGACGTCGGTGTTGAAGATCAGCCGGGCGCCCATGCCGGTCCCCATGCCGTCGCGGTTGACGCCGACGATGCCGGTCAGCGCGCCGCCGTAGGGGTCGAGGGCCGAGGGCGAGTTGTGGGTCTCGACCTTGAAGACCACGCTCCAGTCTTCGTTGAAGGCGATGACCCCGGCGTTGTCCTTGAAGACCGACAGGCAGAAATCCTTCTCGCCCATCCGTTTGCGGATGTCGCGGGTGGCGCCGACGATGTAGGTCTTGAACAGGGAGTCGATGACCTCCTTGTTGCCCTTCTCGTCCTCGTACTCGATCTTCGCCGCGAAAATCTTGTGCTTGCAGTGCTCGCTCCAGGTCTGCGCCAGCGCCTCGAGCTCGACATCGGTCAACCCGGCGTCGAGGTTGTAGCGCTTGCGAACAGCGATCACCTGCGGGTCGGCGACGTGCGCCTGGATGGTCTTCATCTCCTCAAGGTTCAGGGCCAGCATCCCCTGCCTGCTAATCGCCAGCAACTCGGCGTCGCTGACGGCAAGGTCGATGGTCTGCACCCGTGGAACCGAGTCGCTGACAACCTTCGGCACGGTCACCGGCACACCGTGCTCGACATCGAAGGCCTCGCGGGGGATGATGTTCCAGCGCTGGATCAGGGCGTTGGCGAGAAAATCGCGGGCAATATGCTCGGCGTCGGCCACTGTCACTGGACCGGACAGGAGATACTGCACCGAGGTGTAGACCCCTTCGCCGGCAGCGAAGCGCCGCCCGGTCTGGTACTGGATCGCCTCGCGCGCCGTGCGGCCGACGTTGTCGGTCACGCCGGGTCGGAAGCCGACCTCGATCAGGACGTCGAAGTCATGCGCCAGGGGCCGGTTGATCGCGACCTCCTGGATAACCGGATCGCTGAAAGGACCGCTCGCGGCCGCGGCGACTTCCGCATCGGTGAGTTGCGCGTCGACCGTGTAGACGTCGAGGGTGCGCACGCTGGTCAGCTCGACCCCGAGGTGTTCGCGGATCTCGCGCCGCACCCGCTCGCCGCGGGCGTCGCGGACGTGATCTTTGAGACCGACGATGATTCTCCAGGCCATCTTTTCTCCTCTTGCTGAGAGACTACTAAAAAATCCATTATTAACGCAAAGACGCAGAGAACGCTGAGAAAGTCAAACCCTGAAGCATGAATCACTCGTAATCAAGTATTTGTTATTCTTCGCGGCTTTCCTTCATGCTTTCATTTAATCTTTGCGTTAATCAGCCTTTTAGGAACCGCCGAACACCCGCTTGAAGATCGTGTCAACGTGCTTGAGGTGATAGTTCAGATCGAACGATTCACGGACCTTCGCCTCGCCGAGAGCCTTGACCACGGCAGCATCGGCGAGGAGCTCCTCCTGAAAGTCCTTGCCCTCCTCCCAGACCTTCATGGCATTGCGCTGCACCATGCTGTAGGCCTCCTCGCGGGAGACGCCGGCCTGGGTCAGGTCGAGCAGGATCTTCTGCGAGAAGACCAGGCCCTTCATCTGGTTGAGGTTCTTCAGCATGTTCTCGGGATAGACCACCAGGTTTTTGATGAGGCCGTTCAGGCGTCGCAGCGAGAAGTCGAGGGCGACGGTGGCATCCGGGCCGATGTAGCGCTCCACCGACGAGTGCGAGATGTCGCGTTCGTGCCAAAGGGCGACGTTCTCAAGCGCCGGGATGGCGAAGGAGCG
>JBFIMV010000008.1:0-19585 GCA_041611575.1 Desulfuromonadales bacterium
AGGATGATCGACTTGCCGGCACCGGTCTCGCCGGTCAGGACGTTAAACCCTTCGGCGAACTCCACTTCCAGTCGATCGATGATGGCGAAATTGCTAATGGTCAGATTCAGGAGCATGGCTGACAGTGGCGCGAGGCGCGAGGCGCGAGGCGCGGGAAATCAATGAGCGAGAGCATGACATAAACGACTTTCGAACAAGCGTACACAGTAAGACTTTACGGCACAAAGGATTAGAGGGTTTAACTCCTCGCACCTCACGCCTCGCTTCTCTCGTTTCTATCTCTCCCCCCAGCGCAGCTTGGTGCGCAGGACTTCGAAAAAGTCCTTGGTCGGACTTTTGACCAGCAGGGTGCTGTGCCGTGATTTGCGCAGTTCGATCACGTCGCCGCCCTGCAACGGCATGCCCACCTGGCCATCGGCGGTAAAGACAACGTCCTCGTCGAGAGATTTGACCTCGATGCGGATGGTCGCCTCATCCGAGACGATGATCGGCCGGTTGGTCAGCATGTGCGGGCAGATCGGCGAAATCACCAGGCAGTGGTTGCCCGGATAGATGATCGGCCCACCGGCGGCCAGGTTGTAGGCGGTCGAACCGGTCGGCGTGGCGATGATCAGGCCGTCGGATTTGAAGGTCGTCAGGTAGACGTCGTCGATCCACGCCTCCATGTCGATAATTCGCGCCAGGGCCCCCTTGTTGATGACAACGTCGTTGAGCACCCGGTAGCGGCCCAGTTCCTCATCACCACGGCGGATCACCGCCAGCAAGCGCATCCGCTCGGAGACGGTAAAATCACCGCTGACCACCTGCTCCAGCGTGGGGTAGAGTTCGGCCCGGGTAATTTCGGTCAAAAAACCGAGGCTGCCGAGGTTGACGCCGAGGATCGGCGTGCGCAGGTCGCCGTTCAAGCGAGCCACCGACAGGAGCGTGCCGTCGCCGCCGAGAACCACGATCAGGTCGGCCAGGGCCGGTATCGACTTCGCCGGGTAACCCTTTTCGCCGTCCATCGACTTGGCCAGCGCCTCATCGAACAGGACCTCGACCTTGCGTTCGGCCAGCCAGTCGGCAACTTCCCTGGCCAGTTTCACGGCATCCTGATGATGGCGTTTCCCGAAAATTCCGATGCGCTTCATAATTGCTCCTCCAGAGACTGCGAACCTTATCACAGCATAACGTTAAAGTCTATGGCTATCAAGGACTTACAACGGCAGTGCTTGTCGGACCACGGCGGGTGTGCTAGCATGACTTCTTTGAACCAGAACAGCCCCGACCGGGGAGCGCGACCACCGGGGCAGACTGACTGAACGAACCCGGCTCGACACCGCATGAGATCGGGATTTCGCAACCTGTTCAGCGCACAGCGCCTTCGGTATTCATGGACCTATTCTCCTCGACCGCATCGGACAAAGCCCTCCCGCCGCTCGCCGAGCGCTTGCGTCCGCAACGCCTCGACGAGATGGTCGGCCAGGAACACCTGCTCGGCCCAGACGGCATCCTGCGCCGCCTGATCGAGCAGGACCAGCTGGCATCGGCCATCTTCTGGGGGCCTCCCGGGACCGGCAAGACCACCTTGGCGCGGGTCATCGCCAAGACGACCCGCAGTCATTTCGTCGCCTTCTCCGCAGTCCTTCAAGGGGTCAAGGACGTTCGCGAAGTGGTCGCGAAAGCCCAGGAGGAACGCAGTTATTACGGGCGCCGCACCCTCCTCTTCATTGACGAGATCCACCGTTTCAACAAGGCCCAGCAGGATGCCCTGCTCCCCTGGGTGGAGAACGGCGACATCATCCTCATCGGTGCGACCACCGAGAACCCATCATTTGAAGTCAACTCGGCCCTGCTGTCGCGTTCGCGCGTCTTCGTGCTCGAACCGCTGACCGCCGAGGAGATCAGCCGGCTCATCAGGCGCGCCCTCGACAGCCGTGAAGGTCTCGGTCCCCGGGAGCTCGCCATCGATGACGAGGCGCTTGCCTTTCTCGCCGACCAGGCGCACGGCGACGCCAGAATCGCCCTGAACACCCTTGAGATTGCCGCCGCAACGACCGCGGGCCAGACGATCGGCAGCGACGACGTCGCCGCCGCCATGCAGCGGGCGCCGCTCCTCTACGACAAGGGGGCCGAAGAGCACTACAATGTCATCTCAGCCTTCATCAAGAGCATGCGCGGCTCGGACCCCGACGCCGCCATCTACTGGCTGGCGCGCATGATCGAGGCCGGCGAGGACCCGCTCTTCATAGTGCGGCGCATGGTCATTTTCGCCGCCGAAGACGTCGGCAACGCCGACCCACGCGCGCTGCAGGTCGCCGTCGCCGCCCAGCAGGCGGTGCATTTCGTCGGCATGCCGGAGGGCCGCATCCCCCTGGCGCAGGCCGTCACCTACCTGGCGACCGCGCCGAAGAGCAACGCCTCCTACGTCGCCATCGGTGAAGCCCTGGCCGAAGTACGCAAAAGCGGCGCACTGGCCGTGCCGAAACACATCCGCAACGCGCCGACCGGACTCATGAAGGACCTTGGCTACGGCCGCAACTACCAGTACGCCCATGATCGGCAGGACGCGGTCGTTACGCAGGAGCACCTCCCGGACGAACTTGTCGGCAGGCGCTTTTACCGGCCGACGGAGCGCGGCTACGAAAAGCAGATCGGCGAGCGCCTCGCCTGGCTGGCGGCACAGCAGGAAAAAGACCGGAAATAATAAGGAACGACAACAAACATCAAGGTGCAAACCGGAAACATTGAGACTTGCCGCCAAGACACCAAGACGCAAAGAGAAACACGAACTTATTGGGGTTCACAAAATCATTTGCGCTGTTCTTGGTGACTTAGTGACTTGGTGGCAACAATCCTTCTTTCGGTTTATAATTCCGCATTTATTAGTGTAATTCTCACGGGAAGGTTGATTTCATGCTCGACATGACGCCGCTCCAGGACGTTCTCATTCTCCTCGGCCTCGCCTTGGCCAACGCCTGGTTCTTCAGCCTGCTGCGTCAATCACCGATCGTCGGCTACCTGGCAACCGGACTGGTCGTCGGCCCTCACGGCTTTCACCTGGTCCGCGGCATTCATGAGGTGGAGATGGTCGCCGAAGTCGGCGTCATCCTCCTGCTCTTCACCATCGGCCTGGAATTCTCCTACAGCCGCCTGATGCGCCTGAAGGGCCTGCTGCTCAAGGCGGGCACGACCCAGGTGGCGGCAACCGCCGCGGCCGTGAGCCTGGGGACGCTCCTGTTGGGCGAAAGCTGGCAGACAGCGGCCGGACTGGCGATGGCGTTCGCCCTGTCATCGACCGCCATCGTCCTCAAGCTGCTGCTGGAGCGCGGCGAGATCGACTCGGCCCACGGCCGCATCGCCCTCGGCATTCTGCTCTTCCAGGACCTGTGTGTCATATTTTTCCTCGTAGCGCTCCCCCTGCTCGGCAGCAGTCCGCAGACCTTCTCCCTCTGGACCGTGGCCCATGCCGGCCTGATCATCGGGACCCTCTTTGTTTTTGTCCGCTATCTGCTCAACCCCCTGATGCGCGGCATTCTGCGCACCCGGTCGCCGGAGCTCTTCCGCCTGACCATCCTCGTGCTGGTCCTCGGCACCGCTTGGTCAACCCATGAAGCCGGGCTGTCTCTCGCCCTGGGGGCCTTCCTCGCCGGATTGGCCCTGGCCGAATCAGACTCGTCGCACCAGGTGCTGGCCGACATCATCCCCTTCCGAGATGTCTTCCTGGCGGTATTTTTCATATCGATCGGCATGCTGGTCAATGCGCGGATGATGCTGGAGAACTGGTTCGAGGTGCTGGTCGGACTGATCCTCCTCAGCCTGGCCAAGGTGATCGCCGGCGCGCTGGCCGGCCGGGCCTGCAACTACCCTCTGCGCACTGCGCTCGCCACCGGCCTGATCACCTTCCAGGTCGGCGAATTCTCGTTCATCCTGCTCAAACAGGCAAAAACCCTCGACGTCATGCCGGAAACGACCTACCAGCTGGCCCTCTCCGTGGTCGCCATCTCGATGATGCTGACCCCCCTCGTCTTCGCCAGGGCCCAGGGGATGGCCGGCACGATTGCCGGCTGGCTGGGAAGTACGCGCGACGCGGCAGACGATGATACCCGCGAGCGCACGGCCAACCTCGAAGGTCACGTGATCATTGCCAGCTATGGCCTTTCGGGTCGCAACGTGACACGCACCCTGCGCACCCTGCGCACCCCCTACATTCACGTCGAGGTGAACGGCGACGCCGTGCGCCGGGCCAGACAGGCCGGGGAAATCATCATTCACGGCGACGCCAGTGCCGCCGCCGTCCTCGAAGGGGCCGGCATTCACCGCGCCAGCGCGCTGGTCATGGCGATCAACGACCCGGCCGCGCTGGCGCGCGCCATCCCGACCGCACGGGAGCTCAACCCGGACCTCTACATCCTGGCAAGGACCCGTTACGTGCTGGAGATCGACGAGCTGCTGAAACTCGGCGCCGACGAAGTGATCACCGATGAATTCGGCGCCGGGCTGGAGATGGCGAACTTTCTGCTGCGCCGCTTCAACGTCCCCGAAGGGCGGGTCCTGAAGATCCTTTCCGGGTTGCGCGACGAACATCACAAGCGCTTCCGCCAGGAAAGCGCGGGCGGCCAGAACCTGACCGGATACCTCTCCGTCCTCGACGGCGGTGAAATCGAGATACAGGCCGTCCCCGAAGACTCACCCTGCCTCGGCAAGAGCCTGGCCGACCTGCATTTTCGCGCGACCACCGGCTGCACTGTCTTCGGCCTGGTCCGTCACGAGCGGGTCATTTACAGCCCGTCAGCAACCCTGCAGCTGGAAAAGGGCGATACCCTGATGCTGCTCGGCGACCCGGACGACATCCTCAAGGCCCGCAGATATCTCCACGGCCAGAACCTCTGACCTCCCGCCTCCCGCAGGACGACCGCCTGTTCAACAGCGTAATTCCATATATATTTCAGCACCTTGGAAAACTTCCCCCGTTGCCCTGACTTGCGTCCCTGCCGCGCGGGTTCATTCCGCAACATCCGCCCCGCGAGAAACCACATAATTTCTCTCCATATAAGGGATTCATTTGAATATAACTACTTGACAGTTATTTTAATTTACATATAATTGTGCATAATTTTACTCAATTATATTGTAATTAGATCCGGCTCTGAATCCCACTTATGGGATAGGATAGCAGGCAGAAAGGGGCTGCCATCATTCAACTGACCAGGGGCATCAGTGCAAGGCGTTGAGCGTAAACCCACCGCTCCAGGCTCGACCAAGGTTCATCGTCTCGGCGGCGATGCCAAGGATGCCGCTGTCCCTGCTCTCCAGCCTTCCCGGAAAATCAGCCGCGAAACCCTCGTCAACCGCATCAACTACCTGCACTTTCAGTCCATTTCGCTAACCGTAGTCCTGACCCATCGGCAGAACGGCCGCGACCTCCGCCTAACCGCCCTGCCCCAGGCCTGCGTCGACGAAAACTTCACCTGCTCCTGGGCGGCCCCCCTGCCGGCCGGCGTCGAACGTGACGACTTCGATCTGCGGCACCTCGAAATCCCCCATGGGCACCACATCCTGCAGGTTGAAATCCTGCAACCGAAATTGACCGCCGAGGAATTGCGCTGCACCCTCCCCGACGTCTGCAAGGAGCTGACATCCCGGCGCATTCGACGACACTTCTGCAGCGACATCGAGGTGAACCTCATTCAGAACGGCGCGATTTTTTCCGGGCGCCTCGAAGACTTCAACGCCGCGGCCTTCCGCCTCACGCTTGAGGCAAAGCCGCCGCAAACCTTCCAGTGGCTGAAACCCGATGAGCCGCTGACCGTCAACTTCACGGGCGCGGGGCAAACCCTGCTCTCGACCCCCGGGCTGCTGCTGCGCAGTCATGGTCAGCGCGACCGGCAGAGCGTCGTTGTCGCTCCGGCCCTGACCCAGCAGCGGCGTTTTCCGCCGAAAAAGCACCGCACACGCAGGCTCGAACTGAAACCGGCGCCGGAGGCCGTCTTTACCCATCCGCTCACCCGGCAATTGATCCGCCTGGATGTTGTCGACCTGTCGGGCGCCGGGATGGCTGTTACCGAAGCACCGCAGGAAGCGCAATTGCTGCCGGGGATGCTGATCGACAACCTGGAACTGCGCCTGGCCGACTCCTTCAGCCTCACCTGCCAGGCCCAGGTCGTCTATTGCCAGGGGGCTGATGATTCGGACGAGCCGGCCCCGCTGCGCTGCGGCCTGGCGATCCTCGATATGGACGTCTCCGACCACACCCGCCTGATGGCCCTGCTGCACCGCGCAGAGGATCGCCACAAGGGGGTCTGCCCGCGGATCGACCTCGATCAGCTCTGGGAGTTCTTTTTTTCCAGCGGCTTCATCTATCCGCAGAAATACCAGTCGCTGAAGGACTATCGCGACCAGTTCCGCGCGACCTATGCCAAGCTCTACGACAGCGCACCGGAGATCGCCCGGCACTTCATCTACCAGGAGAAGAGCCGGATTGTCGGGCACATGGCGATGCTGCGACAGTTCAGCAATTCCTGGCTGATCCATCATCACGCCGCCGATCGCGCCCACTCGCGCACCGCCGGGCTGGACATCCTGCAGCTGGTCGGCGAAGCGGTCAACGAGTCCCAGGCCCTCTATTCGACGCACATGGATTACGTCATGTGCTACTTCCGCCCGGACAACCGCTTTCCGCAGCGCATCTTCGGCGGAGTCGCCAATCACTACGAAGACCCTGCCCGCTGCTCGATAGACACCTTCGCCTACTTTCATTATCGCAAGGAGTACGATCTCAAGTGGAAAGACGGCGGCGCCTGGGAACTCGCACCGGTCAAGGAAGACGACCTGCTCGACATGGAAGCCTTCTACAAGAACCGCTCCGGTGGGCTCATGCTGCGGGGGATGGACCTCACGGCAGAGCACAACGACGACGGCTCGATCCAGGAAAGCTACCGCAAGGCCGGCTTTCAGCGCCAGCAGTCGCTCTTCGCCCTCAAACGTGAAGGGCGCACCATCGCGATTTTCATGGTGCTGCGCACCGAGGTCGGCATGAACCTCTCCAACCTCACTAACGCCATAACCGTCATCGTCATGGACAACAAGGCCCTGCCGCGGGAAGCCTTCTTCACCGCGGTTTCGATGCTCGCCTCCAAGTATCCGCAGGACGAAGTCCCGGTCCTGACCTACCCGACCGAATATGCCGAAGGTCAATCGATCGAAATCGAGAAGCTCTACAATCTCTGGGTCCTCGACTGTCGACATCTTGACCCTTACTTCGAATTTTGCAGCAACTATTTCAAGCGCATGCGCCGCGCAAAGGATGAATCGCCGTCATGACACCCAAATTCTCCAAGGATTTGCTGTACAACAGCCGGATCATCGACACCTACATCAAGCTGGTGAAGAAGCATCATCCCGCGGTCGACACCGGTGCGGCCCTCGAATACGCCGGGATGCGCGGCTATGAAGTCGCCGACCAGTCGCACTGGTTCACCCAGCAGCAGATCGACCGCTTCTACGAGAAGATCGTCATGCTCACCGGCAACCCGCGCATTGCCCGTGAGGCCGGACGCTACGCGGCATCGTCGGAAGCGATCGGCGCCATGCGCCAGTACATCCTCGGCCTGGTCGGGCCGGCCCATGCCTTCAACCTGATCCGCAACGCCTCGAGCAAGTTCACCCGTTCGGCCCTCTACCAGTCGAAGCGAATTACCGATCACAGCGTCGAGGTCATGGTCTCTCCCTACCCCGGCATCGAAGAGAAACGCTTCCAGTGTGAAAACCGGGTGGGGTTTTTTGAAGCCGTCTGCATGATGTTCAACGACGACATGCCCGTCATCGAGCACCCGGAGTGCATGTTCGACGGCGGCCGGCATTGCCGTTACATCATCAGCTGGCAGCGCTCGGCCTCCGACTGGTGGGGAAAAACGCGCGACATCTCCGCCGTGGCCCTCGCCGGCGCCTGTGGCGCAGCCGCCCTGTGGAACCCGCTGCTGGCGGTCAAGACCCTGGTGCCGACGTCCGCCGCGATTGTCGCGGGACTCGCCTGCATGGCCAAGACCAAGGAAAACCAGGAACTGCGTCGCAGCCATGACAACCTGTTCGATTCAAGCGAAAAGCTGATCGAGCAGATGAACATCAATTACAGCAACTCCCTGATGAACAATGAGATCGGCCAGGCTATCAGCGCCCCGACCGATGTTGACGAGATTCTGGCCAACGTCATCCTGGTCCTGGAAAACCGTCTCGATTTCGACCGGGGCATGATCCTGCTGGCAAACCGCGAGCGCGACGAACTGCTGTTCCGCACCGGCTTCGGCTATTCGAGCGAGCAGCTGGCGATGCTCAACAACGTCGCCTTCCACCTGAACAAACCCAGCTCGCGCGGCGTCTTCGTCGTCGCCTTCCATGAACAGCGCCCCTTCCTGATCGACGACGTCAGCGAGCTGCGCAACAAGCTCTCCCAGCGCAGCTACTCTCTGATCGAGAAGCTCGGCGCCCGCTCCTTCATCTGCTGCCCGATCATCTGCGAAGGCCAGTCGATCGGCCTGTTCGCCGTCGACAACCTCAAATCGAAGCGACCGCTGCAGCAAAGCGACGTCAGTCTGCTCATGGGGATCGCGCCGATGCTCGGCATCAGCATCCGCAACGCCGACCTGCTCAACACCAAGGAGCGCCTGTTCCACTCGACCCTCGAGGTCCTGGCGGCGACGATCGATGCCCGCGACCCGCTGACCGCCGGTCACAGCCAGAAGGTCACCGAGTACGCCATCGGCATCTGCAATGTGCTCAACGTCAGCGAAGAGGAGACCGAACGCATCCGGGTCGCCTCCCTGCTGCACGATTACGGCAAGATCGGCGTGCCCGACAACATCCTCAAGAAGGAAGGCCGCCTGACCGAGGAGGAATACGATATCGTCAAGACCCACACCAGCAAGACACAGAGCATTCTCGAAGGGATCAACTTCGAGGGGATTTACCACAACGTTCCGGCCATCGCCGGCGCCCACCACGAGAGCATCGACGGCAGCGGCTACCCGATCGGGCTGAAAGGCAACGACATCCCGCTCGGTGCGCTGATCATCGCGGTCGCCGACTTCTTCGAGGCGATCACCTCCAAGCGCCACTACCGCGAGCCGATGCCGACCGAGATCGCCTACCAGCTCCTCCGGCAGCACAGCGGCACCCGGTTCGACTCGCAGATCGTCGAGGCCTTTATCCGCTACCACCGCAAGCAGCAGGAGACTCACCTCACCGACAGCAGCGGCCGCCCCAAACGTGTCCCCTGCCGCACCGATGTCGCCATGCGCACCAGCAGCCATGACCGCAAAGGGCTTTCCGAAGACCTGAGCACCCGGGGGATGTTCGTCAGCGTCGACGATCCGATCCAGGAGGGGACGATCATCCGCCTGAACTTCACCCTGCCGGGCCTGGAAACCGGCCCCATCGAGGCGCTCGCCAAGATCGTCTGGACCAACAACAGCTGCAAGAAGGCCAAGCCCGACTTCCCGGCCGGCAACGGCGTGCACTTCACCCGGCTGGAGAAGACTGCGGAAAAGACCCTGTACAACTACATAGAGCAGTTGCATGACGGCATGGTGCACTGATCAGGTTACAGCGAAGGAACCAGCAGAGGGAGTGTTCAGCGTCCGCTTGCCAGGCGCACGCCGAAGCCGATAAAGATCAATCCGGCGCAGCGATCGACCCAGTGTTGAGCCTGCGTGTAGAACGAGGCACAACGCCGGCCGGAGAGCATCCACGCCAGCAGGGAATACCACGACAATGAGAGCGCCAACATCACGCCGACGCAGAGAGGGCCGACCCAGAGTGGCGGGTCGGACGGCAGGGCGGCGGCAAAGAGGCTGGTGACGAAGGCCGCCGCCTTGGGGTTGGTCAGGTTGGTTATCAGACCGAGCCGCCAGGCGCAGGCCGGCGACATGTGCGGGCGTGGCTCCACCGGCGGCAGTTCCCTGGCGGTGGGACGCCGTCCGGCGTGCAGAGACTTCACGCCGAGGAACACCAGGTAGGCGCCGCCGCAGACCTTCAGAGCCAGATACAGCCAGGGTGCAAGCGAGAAGACCAGGCTGATGCCGAAGAAGCCGGCGGCTCCCCAGCAGACGGTGCCGGTACAGGTGCCGAGGGTGGTGTACCAGGCGGCCCTGAAAGAATCGGCCATCGCCATGCGGGCGATGACCAGGGAATTCGGGCCGGGTGTGAGCACCGCCACACCCCAGATACCGGCAACAGTCAAGACGATGGCAACCAGGTCCATATCACACCATTACGCGATCAACGACGAATCCCGCGCCACTTCCCATCATGAACCCGTTACCTCGATGCTTTCCGCCCGCAGCAGGCAATCAACGGCGTATAGGTGAAGCGGCGCGGGTCGTGGAAGGCCACGGAAAATTCGGCGGCAAACTCCTCGAATCCTCCTGGATAACGTGCAAAACCGCACCCCGAGCGCCGCGCGGCGACCAGCACCTTGCGCTCCCAGTTGTAGCGTTCCGCATCGCTTAACACACCATAGATCAGGTGGTGGCTGGCCATCTCGACCCGGATTTCTTCGTAGCCGAGGTCACAGAGATGTCCGTAGAGCCTGCGACCGGCGTAGGGGTCGAAGTCGGCGTGCTCCTGCAACGACGTCACGACCTCGCGGATGGTGGCGTTGAGCCGTTCCGGCAGACCTTCGTGCGTCAGGCAATTGTAGTCAAGATCGATCAGGCAGAGAAGCCCGCCGGGGCGCACCAGTCGGTCGAGGTTGGCTGCCAGCTGCAGGGCGCGGCTGCGGTGGAACTCCAGCACAAAACGCGCCCAGACAAAATCGAAGCTTGCCGGAGCGTCGAGTTCACCGAAAAAATCTTGCCTGACAAAAGACAGCCCCGCCTGGTGGTAGCGCTTGCAAGCGTGGCGAATGCGCTCCTCGGAAAAATCGAAGCCCACCACCTCGCCGCCAGGCTGCACGGCCTCGTACAGGACATGCGAGGTCAACCCCGGCCCGCAGCCGATGTCGGCGACACGCATGCCGGCCTCCAACCCGGCCCAGCGGGCCTGGCGCAGCACGGCTTCCGGATCGGTCTTGCGCTCCAGGCGCTCGACCTCCAGCGGGTCTTCCATGAGGTATTCGAGGAAATCATTGGTCATTGGCTGAGGATGTTAGCGGCGGGACTCATGGAATGCAATCAATTCCTGCATACAGGCTGATTCATCTCTTGAAGGCAAAGGCTCGCTCTGACCCCGCGACAGAGAGGAAGATGGGCACAGGGAGGATATTTCTGAAATTATTGGCCTATTAACCCATAGAATTTGCTGGAAAGACTTGTGAGAGGATTGATAGTAATTCGTTCCAGGCGGTCTGTGACAGTGTTGTTAAACATGCAATCCGGTAACGCTGAAAGTCACTTGGCAGTGGTGAGTTTGAAAAACAGCAATTACCTCAACGTGTAAGGGTTATGGTATTCTTTCACAAATGACACTAGTTTATTTCAAGCCAACACGAAAAAACCCATAAGGCAGATGAAACAGGTAATAGACACATGAAAATAATAACTATTCTTTGTGCCATCCTTAGTTTATCTTGCCAGGCTTTTTCGGCTCAACCCCTGAAGGCCGTTTTTGAGAAGGAAAGTACTGTCGAACTAAACAATCCGCACGATCTGAAACTCTCTCCTGACGGTCAATATCTCATGGTGTCGGATGTTGGCAATAACAGGGTGGCCATGCTTGACCCCGACTCGCTTGTAATGGTTGGGCAATTCGGTGCAGATCACCAGGCAGGCACACATGACATTGATTTTGATAAAAATGGTTTGGCTTATGTTGCTGACACATATAACAACCGTGTGACGATTTACCGCATGCAGAATAAACAAGCGGTCCTTGTTGGCGAATTGAGTGAATCGGTACGTGGCCCTGAGGGTGTTCTGGCCCATCCAAACGGTCTTATCTATGTCGCTGGAGCCTGGTCTGGCAATGTTGTTGCTTTTGATAAAGGGAAAAAAGTCAGAGAACTGACCGGGCTTTCATCCCCTCATGATTTAGAACTTGCTGCAAACGGTGATCTCTGGCTGGCTGATGCTGGGAACGATCGTATTCTGCTTCTCTCACAGGAACTCGTTATAAAAGACGAACTGACCCGGGAAAAGTATGATTTTCGAGGAGTGCGCTACCTCGACACAATGGAAGACGGTACACTGATTGCCGCTGACAAGTATACGCACTCGGTTAAATTTATCGGTGTTGATGGCACCCTGAGGCTGCAAATTGGCAACGGCAATGCATCCCGGGGAGATTATGAATTCAAGACCCCCGAAGGCGTAGAGGTGCTTGGAAATCAGGTTTGGATCTCCGACTCTGGGAACAATCGCATTGTGAGGTATCTAATCCAGTAAAACCGAGAGCCTCATTTCGTCTTTGCAAACTGAATCCACTGATCCGGTGCGATCCGCCCGACAAAGGCAAAGCGACCTTTTCCGTCGGGTCTGAAGACAACCATTTCACCTTCTTCCGGATAAACGGGAGTGGCCGCCTGAGCAATATTGCCATGCGCTACGATGACTCTATTCGTCCCAGAAACCGGTGGTCTGGCAAGTAATTTCCGGGCAGTTTGAATAACCGCCTGTCGCCCCCCGAAGTATTCCGCAACGCGCAGATTAATCACATCAGTGTTTGCCATAACATCTCCTAATCCAAGAAGCCGGGCTGTTTCCATGGTGCGACAATAAGGACTGGCCAAAACCTCGCTGACAGGAATGGCAAGGCTTCTGATGAACTGCCCGCTTGTTTTCGCTCGCTTTCGTCCCTCCTCGGATAACTGGCGAATCCTGGCTCCATCGCAACTAAGCCAATCATTCTTTCCATGAACTGCGTCATGTTGTGACCAGTTGGTTGCTTCATGGCGGAAATACAGATTGTATCCTCCCTTTTGAAGAGTTTTGATCAAAGCCTGAGGGCTGAGGGTCTGTTCTGCCTGGACAGGTGCGGACAGAATCAGCAGCCATATCAGGAGGATCAGGCGGTGAACATTTATATTGCGGCGGTTCATTTTGCCCTTCGTCTTGAATGTCACGATACGTTGAAATACAAGCCTACCCAAGAAAGCACCACAAACAACTTGAAATAATAATGACCACCCGTTTTCAGGTGGCCATCTGCCTGTATAAAAGCCTCTCAAATTCCTCGACGAGTGGGATGACACTTTTTTCTCGGAAGTCCTGATTTATGAGAATGACTACCCAGTGATCGAACCTGATGCCATTATCTTTTCCAGACAACGAAAATGGTAACGAGTTTTCGACAGATAGCATTTATGCATATGATCGGTTTTACAGAAGTTATCATTTCCCTCTGATTCCCTGGAGAATACCCCCTCAGAAGTGGTAAGAAATTATTTACGCGCAGAAAAGCATACAATAATCTTTTGCTCGGAGATGTGGAAAAAGAAAGAGCTTGCTCAGGGACTGCCAGTGCGACTGCCCGCCGGATAGATGACCAGGCGATCACCGGGATGAAGCGGGCTGTTGATGCCGATGCGGTTCCATATCAGGATCGCGGCCAAGGGAACGCGAAATTTCGCAGCAATGGCCGAGAGGTTGTCGCCGGACTGAACGATGTAGACCCGCTCCTGCCTCTGCTGGCTCCATTCCTGGTGGATCTTGTTAAAACGCTCTTGAAACCCGGATGGCGTGTTTTCGGGGACGGCTAACGAGTAGGTTCCCGCCTCCAGATAGTGACCGCGCAGCTCCGGGTTCAAATCCTTGATCCGTTTGAAATCGGTCTGCGCCGCCTGCGCCACCACCGTCAGGCTGGTCTCCTCATAGCAGGTCAATTCGACGGTGGTAAAGCTGATGGGAGGATAATAATCTTTCTCCTGAAAGTGAAAGCCGTAGCGCTCCGGCTGCGTCAGTATCAGTTTGGCGGAAAGAACCCGGAACAAGTACCGCTGGGTTTCCAACGGCAAGTAGAGCCGGTAGAAGTTGCTGACATCCTGAGCCAGGATTTCCGCCTGCAGACCTTCCTCCCCCATGTTATATGCTGCTGCTGCCAGACTCCAGGAACCAAACTTTTCGTAAAGTTTGGAGAAATAAGCCACTGCAGCCCTGGTCGAAGCGGTCAGGTTTCTGCGCTGATCGATTGACTTATTGACGGTCAAGCCGTAGCGACGCCCAGTCTCTGGCAAAAATTGCCAATAACCGATGGCGCCCTTGGGTGAACCGACATGCGGCCGCAAGGCGCTTTCAGCAAGTGCGACATATTTCAAATCGTCGGGCAGCCCGGCCTCAGCCAGCATCGCTTCGATCACAGGGAAATAGCGGGTGGATCGCTTCAGCCATAATACCGCCTGATCGCGGTCCCAGAGAGACAGCAAGAGTTCCTTTTCCATACTCTCTCGTACATCGGGGTCTTCCAGTGGGACAATCTCACCACAAAAGGACAGGGTCTGTTCCAGACGGAGGCTTTCCAGCAATGTTGGAGTTGAGCCTTCCTTGTCTGAGGCAAGCGCGGGCACACTGAAAAGCAGAGCAGCCATCAGCCACCCCGTGACACATAAGCGAAAAATCATGATTCTCCTCAATACCACCAGTTCAGAAATATAAATGGGCATCGTCAAAACGCTTTGCACAAGACTTCCAGTACAACTTACAGAATAAAATCCGTGGACAGAAAGTTCGACCGGTTTTGCCGGATGATCTCGCCGATGATCTCCTTGTTGAGATCAATGCCCTTGGCAGCGACTATGGCCCTGATGGAAAAAGCCCGCAGGGCATCGGAGACCGAAAGGGTACCCACCGCCGAGTCCTTGCGCCCGGTGAACGGGAAGACGTCGGGGCCACGCTGGCACTGGCTGTTGAGGTTGACCCGGGAGACCTGGTTGACCAGCGGATCGATCAGGCTGGCCAGGGCGCGCGGATCACGGCCGAAAATGCTCACCTGCTGGCCATAGGCTGAGTTCTCGATATAGCGAATCGGCGTGTCGATTTCGATGAAAGGGACGACGGGGATCACAGGCCCGAACTGTTCTTCGTGAAAAACGCGCATCTGCTCATTCACGGGGTAGAGGAGCGCCGGACTGAAGAAGGAGTGGTTTACCGTCCCGCCACCCGCGTTCACAACCTTGGCACCGCGTTGCCGGGCGTCCGCCACCAACTCGGTCAGGTAGCCGGGTTTGTCCTGCTCCGGCAGGGGGGTCAGCATCACCCCCGCGTCCCATGGCATCCCCATGCCCAATCTGGCGAGCGCCTGGCTGAACCGGGTCAGGAAATCGGTGGCGATGCTTTCATGGACGAAGAGGATCTTCAGGGCGGTGCACCGCTGACCGTTGAATGACAGGGAACCGGAGATGCATTCCGCCACGGCTAGGTCAAGGTCGGCGTCCGGCAGGACAATGGCGGGGTTCTTCGCTTCCAACCCCAGAACCAGCCGCAGCCGGTTGGGTTTAGGATGCTCCTTCAGGAGTGAATTGGCCGCTTTGCTGGTGCCGATAAAAGCGAGGACATCCACCCTGCCCGAACGCATCAAGGGGGGAACCACAGTCCGGCCCATGCCGCTGACCGTGTTCACCACCCCCGGCGGGAAAGAATCGCGAAAAGCCTCAAGCAAAGGAGAGAAGAGAAGCGCCCCATGGCGTGGAGGTTTCAGAACCGTGGTGTTGCCCATGATCAGCGCCGGGACAAGGGTGGTCAGGCTCTCATTCAATGGATAATTGTAAGGCCCCATGCACAGGGTTACACCTAGGGGGGCACGGCGTATCTGGGCGATAATCCCTTCGGCGATCGTGAATCTTGAAGAAATTCGGTCAAGATCCTTTAGTGCATCCACGGTATCGGCGATATAGGCGACGGTCCGGTCAAATTCCTTCTCGGCGTCCTTGAGCGTCTTGCCGATTTCCCACATCAGCAGGCGCACCACCTCGTCCCTGCGCCCCTGCATGCGGGTGGCGAACTCCTGAACATGCCGGATCCTGGCACTCACGGCCATGGTCGGCCAGACCCCTCTGCCCCTATCGTAAGCCGCCACCGCCGCATCGAGCACCTCCAGGGCCTCGACTTCTGTCATAAGCGGGAAGCTGCCTATCCGGTGACGTTTCAGATCACCGCCGGCATCGATGCACACCGGGGAGAAAACTTCCTGAGTGGCTCCGGACAGCCTGCGCAGCTCGCCGTTGATCAGGTACTCGCGTTGCTCGACCGGCGAAGGGATTATGAACGGCGCGGGGATATCCCCCCACCGGGGAAACACGCTTTGCGTATGACTCTCGCTGATCATGTTGATGTTCTCCTGTTATCGCGCGTGATTCTGATCGAAGGGCTCTTCCGGGGGATAATACGAAGATCAACCTCGTCAGACCTGATCGCATTCAATGCTAGCATCATCTGCGAGGACAACAAGGGGAGATCCTGGCCCTTAGCTAAAGAAGGAAATCAGTCCAATCTTCCCACCGTTTCGGTTTATAATTCTTTGAAACCATCAAACCCTCGGAAAGACAGATGCTCAGAGAGCACAACAACCAGGAAACGGAAAATGGCAAGGTTCATTTCCGGGCCGGGTTCCAGTCGGCATATGTGCAGCAGCGTCCGGTCAGCGTCTGGCTGCCACCGGGCTATGACTCAGAGAACGGGCGGCAATATCGAGTGATTTATGCCCATGACGGGCAGAACCTGTTCGATCCGCGGACATCCTTCGCCGGAGTTGACTGGGGCCTTCACCGGGCCATGAGCCGCCTGCTGGCAAAAGAGGAAGGAAAGGACACCCTGATCGTCGGCATCTGGAACACGCCGGCAAGATACCGCGAGTACGACCCGCAGAAAGTTTTCGAGAGATATCTGAGCAGGGCCGAACAAGCCGCTTACTCCCGGGAACACGGACGGCCCTTGTCCGATCTTTATCTTCGTTTCATCGTGGAGGAGCTCAAGCCATACATCGACAGCCGTTACCGCACCTTGCCGACCATGTCCGACACCTTTCTGCTCGGCTCGAGCATGGGCGGGGTGGTGTCAGCTTATGCCCTTTGCGAATATCCCGGGGTCTTCGGCGGCGCCGCCTGCCTCTCGACCCACTGGCCGACCGTCAATGGTAGAATGATTGACTACCTGGCAGACCGGCTGCCCGTTCCGGGGTCTCGACGGCTCTACTTCGATTACGGCACCGAAGGCATCGACGCCCAGTACGGGCCTTTGCAGCAGCAGGTCGACAAGGTGCTGCACCGACGGGGTTATATCGAAGGTGAACATTGGGTTTCGCGTAGGTTCGACGGCGAAGACCACTCGGAACAGGCCTGGCGCAGACGCGTAGACATCCCATTGCAGTTCCTGCTGAAATAAAGGCGGCGCATCGCAAGCCGTCATCGGAGGATTCAACTTATGAACATCATTTTCCTGTCTCCACACTTTCCCCCCAATTTTTACCGCTTCTGCGTCCACCTGCGCCAGCTTGGCGCCAACGTCCTGGGCATCGCCGACGCCCCGTGGGAAGAGCTGCGCCCGGAACTGCGCGACGCGTTGAACGGCTACTATCGCACCGACATGCATGACTATGACAACCTGCTGCGCGCCTGTGGACATTTTACCCACCAGCACGGCAGGATCGATCGCATCGAATCCCATAACGAGTACTGGCTTGAGACCGAGGCCCGATTACGTGAGGATTTCAACGTTTGCGGCTTCAGGCCGGATGAAATCGCCAAGGTCACTCTCAAGGCCAGAATGAAGGAGGGGTTTCAAGAGGCCGGCATCGCCGTGGCGCGTGGCCGGGTGGTCACCAGCCTCGAAGAGGCCGTGCGTTTTGCCGACGAGATCGGCTATCCTGCCGTGCTCAAGCCGGATCGCGGGGTTGGTGCCGCCAGCACTTTCAGGGTCAACGACCGGCAGGAGATGGCAAAGGTCTTTGCCGCAAAACTTCCTGTGAATTACATCATGGAAGAGTTCATACAGGGGGTGATCCACTCCTTCGACGGGCTGACGGACCGTGACGGACGCATCGTTTTCTGCACCTCCCATGTCTACAGCCAGGGGATCATGGAGACCGTCAACGAAGACAGCGACATCCTGTACTATTCCATGAGGGACATTCCTGCCGACCTCGAGGCGGCGGGACGCAGTGCGGTCCGCAGCTTCGGTATCCGCGAGAAGTTCTTTCACATCGAGTTCTTCCGCACGGTTCCGGATGGCCGGATCGTCGCCATCGAGGTCAATATGCGTCCTCCGGGCGGATTGACCATGGACATGTTCAACTATGCCAACGACGCGGACCTGTACCGGGAGTGGGCCAGCATGCTGATTCACAACCAGGCGACCTCATTCGCTGACAGGCCGTACCACTGCGCCTACATCGGCCGCAAGAGACGCAGGCAGTACGCCCACGATCATGAACAGATCATGCGCACCTACGGACACCTGATCGTCCATCACGAACAGATTCAATCGGTCTTCAGCGCCGCCATCGGTGATTTCGGCTACCTGGCCCGCGCCAGGGACACCGGGGAACTGCTCGAACTCGGGCGGTTCATCCACGCCCTCTCCTGAGCGTGAGCACAACACCGGAAGACCAGCCCCTGCTAACGTGACGCTCCTTCCCAAAACCCTTCCCGAGCGACGGCATCCGGTGGCTTGCGCTCATTGGGGGACTCTTTGTCCGCCACCGATTCCGGCAGCACCTCCGGCGCAGCGCGTCGGCCGACCGCCACGGCGGCCATGATGTCATATTCCTCACGGGGGACCTTGAGAATCTCGAAGGCCTTGTCGCGGCTGAAGCCGGCCATGGCGTGGGCGTGCAGGCCGAGCTTGCGCGCCTGCAGGGCGAGCGCCATCCAGGCCGCGCCGGCATCGAAGGGGGCGTGCCGATTCTGCTTGCCGTTATGGGCAAAGGTGAGGCGACAGAGGACGAACAGCAGCATCGGGGCACGTTGAGCCCACACCTGGTTGCCGGCCGCCAGCGCCTCCAGAAAGCGCGCCCGATCCGTCTCGGTGACGGCGTAGAGGAACAACCAGGGCTGCTCGTTGTAGCAGGACGGCGTCCAGCGCGCCGCCTCGAACAGGCTGGCGATCTCGGCAGGCGTCAAGGGTTGCGGGTCGAAGGCGCGCGGCGACCAGCGGTCGAGGAACATGCTGTCGACATCCACCGCCGGGACGCGCGGGTTACTGCGATCGATAGGCATAGAGACTCCTCTCAAGGATGCAGGCCGACACCGGCGACCGGCGCCTGACAGGCACGGCAGCGGCCATCGTCCAGGGAGATTTCGACGTGCCGCATGCGGCTGCGACGGATGACGTTGGCACCGCAGCCCGGGCAGCGCGTATCGCCCGAACCGGGGTCATCCACGTTGCCAAGGTAGACGTAATCGAGGCCGGCATCACGACCGGCTTTACGCGCCAGGCGAAGACTCGCGACCGGTGTCGGCGGCCGGTCTTTCATCTTGTAGGTTGGATAGAATGCCGAGATATGCCAGGGGACTTCGCGTCCGAGGCTGTCAGCGATGAATCCGGCGAGCTGTTGCAGTTCATCGACGCTGTCGTTGATTCCCGGGATGACCAGGGTCGTCACCTCGAGCCAGACGCCGAGCCGCCGGTAGTCCCGCAGGCAGGCAAGCACTCCCTCGAGAGAAGCGCCAGTCACCTCGCGGTAG
>JBFIMV010000009.1:0-19328 GCA_041611575.1 Desulfuromonadales bacterium
GCCGGTGATCATGCTGACCGGCAGGGAGGAGCGCGAACAGAAGATCAAGGGTCTTGAACAGGGGGCCAGCGACTATGTCATCAAACCCTTCGACCCGGGGGAACTGATCGCACGTGTCAAGGTGCAGCTCAAGATCAAGCGTCTTCAGGACGATCTCAAGGCACAGAACCGCAGGTTCGAAGAGCTCTCCAACACTGATCCTTTGACGCAGCTGGCCAATCGGCGTTTCCTGATGAACGTCTTCGAGAAGGAGTTCCACCGCAGCGTACGCCACAAGCACCCACTGTCGCTGATCATGGCGGACATCGACCATTTCAAGAAAATAAACGACACTTACGGTCACCAGCAGGGTGACCTGGTGCTGAAAGCAGTGGCCGACACGATGCGCAACCTGCTGCGCGAGTACGATGTCGCCGCGCGATTCGGTGGTGAGGAGTTTGCCCTGGTGCTACCGGAGACCGCCCTGCTGCAGGCGACCCATGTCGCCGAACGAATCCGTGAACGAATCGCCGCCATGCGTTTTGAAGGGTCGCTGGCACCCCTGCGAATGACCATCAGCCTTGGAGTCGCCAGCAGCCCTGGGAAGGGCATAAAGGGGGTCAACGACCTCATCCGTGTTGCCGACGATGCCCTCTACACGGCAAAGCGCGAAGGGCGCAACCGCGTGGTCGTCGCCTGAAGCCAGGTATGCTGAAATGACACCCCCCGGTTCGTGCAAAGGAGTCATGGAGAGTACCACCCTCATGGAAACAACTGCTCCGCTGCGTATCCTGCTGGTCGAAGACGACCCCGCCCTTGCAAGACTGCTGCAGATATTCCTGAAAATGAAAGCTTGCCAGGTGGTTGTGGCAACCACCGGACAGGAAGCGCTTGACCTTTGGGAAACGGAAGAATTCGATTTGATCTTGATGGATGTGAACCTTCCGGGGATGAGCGGTATCGACGTGACCGGCGTCATCCGTGACCGCGAGATGGCGAGCGGTGCCCACATCCCGATCATCGCCTTGACAGCCCACTTCAGTCAGGAAGCTGCATCACAGGGACTGGCTGCCGGGCTGGACGAATATCTGCCCAAGCCGACCAATCCCGAGACCCTCTACAATGCAATTCAACTGACCCTTCAGAAATTAAGCCGGTCGTAACCCCTTTCAGTCCTGGTACTGCGGGACATCCAGTTCCACTTCCATGACATCAAGCCAACCGCGGACAATCAGCGGATCCCTTCCCTTGAGCTCCTGTACGAGGTGCGCCTGAAGCATGGAGGGAAGGATTGTGCGCGGGTCGCCGGTGTACAGCAGGGGCGCGTGTCCCACTCCGGGTCCATAACAGCCATCGAGCGGGTTGACCGAATATTCCTGGCTGTGTTTGGCGGCGATGGCGTCAATCCGGCGCCACGTGCCTGCCTGTCGATCGAAAAGGATCTGCGGAGTTCCTCCGGATGCTTTGATCATTTCGTAAATGTGGGTGACCTTGTTGCGGGCGAGCATCAGCTCGATCACCAATTGGATGCGCTCGGCTTCGTTCACATCGTCCAGGACCCCTTGCCGGATTTTGCGGCTGAGGGCGTCGCGCATCTCGGCGCTGCTGACCTGGCGTTCCTCGGCCCTGGCGCGTGACTGGCGGTGGGCTTCCAGTAACAGCTGACGCTCTGATTCTTCCAGAACCCCTTCAGCCCGTGACCCGTCGCGCAGTTCGCGCACTCCGGCCAGAACGTCCGCGGGAAGGTTCTCTGCCAATTCGAGGCGCGATGCACGCGACCCAAGCAGTTGCATGACCAGCCTGTAGCAGTTCCCGTCCCAGCTGGCACGCGCCCGCATGGCACGCCCGCGCAGCTGCTGCCAAGCGGTCACGTTGCGGGTCGCGGTCGCGTCGATCAGCAGGTTCGGGGAGAGGACGTTCCAGCCGGTGCGGGCCCAGGAAGAGACGATGATGGTGTTGACAGGCAGCTCCTCTGCGTCGACGATGCGGGCTGTCAGTTCATACATCAGCATTTTACGGTCACCTGCAGGCATGCGGATCACGAAAAAATTCTTCAGTATACCCCCGACCTGTTGCAGCTGTGCGACCCTGGCTTCCTGGAAATTGGTCGACAGCAGTGCATAGTCGAAAAATGTGCCGACCCATTTCTTCAGGTGCGGATATTGCGGGCGCAGGCGGTCCAGCAGCTTTTTCTCGACCGCGTTGTCCAGGGTCAACCGCTTGATTTCCCGGCGCAGCCGTTTCAGGACCCAACGGTTGAACTCCCCGGGGCGGGCAACACGAACCGGTTTGAGCTCGCGCAGGTAAAGTCCGAGTATCTCATTCCAAGCCCGGGTGAGACATTCTTCGGTGCTCTCATCAAGCCCGACGCCCTGGCTGAGCATGCGACGGAACCCATCGGCCAGTTCCCTGCCCATGATAGTGTCGCGGATGTAGCTGGCGATCTTATGCGGCAGGGGATTGTGCTCATCCCAAGGCAGGTAGATTTCACCGGAGAGGGCCGCCATGGCGGTAAAGCGACGGTCCCCCTGCAACTGGGCAAACAGCCCTGCGACGCCGCTGAAACCGGGAATGGCCGGTCCCTTTTCCCAGGTGAGGCGCTTGCCCTGGTCGAAGATGATGATGCCGGTCACCGGCCGGATGAGACGTTCGGCCTGGATGATCGAACGGATGCAGTCAACGCGGCCCTCTCCGGCGCGCAGGTAGAAATTCTTGAGACTGGAGTAGAGTCCGACGAACGTCACTGCGAGTCTCTCACGGACTGCCGAGGTCAACGCGGCGTGAGACATCCCGGCCCGTGTCATGTCCTGCAGCTGCGCCCCGCTCATGGTGGTACCGAAACCGTCGGCTTTGAGCTGCTCTGCCATGTCAGGGAGGTATATGGCCTGTTCGAGTTTCTTGCGAAGACCGTCAAAGCGTCGAGCCAGTTCCGCAAAGGGTTCTTCCCGCCCGGCCCGGGCCGCGAGGTCGGCATCGGACAGCGAGTGAGCGATCTGCACCATGCTGACCAGGGAAAGCTCGTTGAGCTTGATCTTTTTTCCGGTTTCCCATGCCGTGAGGCGAGTCTCAAGGGCTTGGTCCTGATCGGTCCTGCCGGCGTACATGCCGAGCAGGTCGCGGCCGATAGTCATCCGTGTGGCCAGGGGGATGGACGCGAACCAGCCGCGTAAACGCTCCCCACCGATCATCTCGGTGAACTCACGCAGCAAACCCTTGTAGTCCTCGAGCAGGTCGCGTACCTGGTACTCCCGCTCGGAAAAGGCAAAGGGGACGCCCATTTCGGCGAACGGCGCGACGAAGCCGTAGGCTATCAGCTCGGCCGCCTGAAGGGTGTAGACCAGCTCCAGGCCCAAGCTGGAAAATTTCTCACGATAAGCGGCGGCGGTTCCCGAAAAACCGATCAGACCCCGGAAGCTGCCGTCGTGCAGCCAGTCGCCCAACAAACGGGTCACATCAGCAGAGACGCTCTTCAGGTCCTCGACCACCTTGTGCACTTCGTCGAGGATCACGTAGCGGATATGGTTGCCCTGCAGGAAGATTTCGACGGAATTCTGGTCGAAGCCCCCTTTCCCTGTTCCTGAACCTGTCTGGGCCAGGGCTGCGTAAGTCATCACCAGGATGGCCGGAGATTTGGCCGAACGCCGTGATTCAGCTTCAAGGCTGGCGGGGGTGCCGGTGAAAATGGAGTCCGGAGGCATGCCCAACCCGGTAGGTTTGTAGCAGATCTCGGCGAACCACTGTTGTTGATAATTGACCGTCGGCACCAGGATGAGGATTGACTCTCCGGGGGCCAGTGAATGTAGCCAGTCCTGGATGCACATCATGCCGATCAACGTCTTGCCGCTGCCGGTCGGGGCTTCAATGACCTGCCCCCGGTAGCCGTAACCGCGGAAAATGGCGAAAGCATCCAGCTGGTATGGCCGCGGGTAGAGCGAGCCGATCAGATTGCGGTGGCGCCAGGGGCTGGGAGCCCCCGGTGCGGTCGGAGAAACCAGCAGCTCCGCCGCTGTTGCGGTGAACAGGTCTGCAGCCCCCCGGCTGAATCCGGTGGTTTTTGCGAAGAACTCCCTGAACAGTTCGCGCCTGCCGACGATGTCGGCGAGACCGTGCAGGCCGTTCTGCTCGAACTGCCGGTAGAACTCCCTGCCGACCAGGGCCTGCAGGCCGGCGCGGTCGAGATTTATCGCCCCGTAGGCCCGGGACGTGCGCTGATAGAGATCTGCCTGTCGGACCACGTGTCCCCGGGACAGGAGGTTGTCCAGGTGGGCTTCGACATCCTTGCTCTTGATCCCGGCCAACAGGTGCAGCTCGTTGATGCGTGCGGTCAACTCGGCGAGGTTCAGCGCCTGGGCGGCTTCGTGCAACACTTCGATGATCAAATCCTCGAGCAGCAGCTCGCGCTGGTCGCGGTCGAGAGTCAGAGCAAGCGGAACCTTTGTGGGGGAGATGGTGTGCATGTGATGAAGAGGCTGATGCAAGGCTATCAGGTTGCGCAGGGAAGCGCACAGCAGGGGCTCTTTGCGGTCGGCCAGGGCCTGGCGCAAAATCGCCAAGGTGCGCCCGTAATAGCGGGCCAGCAGGAAAAAACGCTCCCGCATCGCCTGGATGTCTCCCCGCTCTTCAGCCTGTTCGAAATCCCGGTGAATGGCATCGGCCATGCTCTGCGCCTGCCAGTAACGGGTCGAGGGGACCGCCGAGGCCGTTCCGGAGCGGTCCGCCGGTTCCATCATTGGCGCCGTTTCCACATCCAGGGTCGGTTCGAGAACATCCTTGTCGGGTTCGGCAGGGGTCATGGGCCAATTCTCCTGGGATAGTACGGGGATGGGAAGCGGTTATTCAGTCGGGAGGCTGGTTGGTGTCGCCCTGCCTTTTTTTATCAGGGTCACACGAATGCGTTCAATCAGCTCGCGCGGGCTGAATGGCTTGATGATGTAATCATCGGCCCCTGCGCCCAGCCCCTTGATGACATCCAGTTCCTGGCCCAGGGCGGTCAGCAGGATGGTGACCGGCGCCTTGTCGCCCAGTTGTTCCCGGACCTGGGCCAAGACCTGGTGGCCGTTCATGCCGGGCATCATGACGTCGATCACCATGACATCCGGCTGTTCTTCCAGGGCTTTCCCGAGGCCCTCTTCGCCGTTCTCTGCCGTTGAGACCTGAAACCCGGCCTTGGTCAGCTTGATTTCGAGCAGCTTCCTCACATCAATTTCATCGTCAATTGCCAATACGCGAACCGCCATAGGCCACTCCTTTGCAGTCTAAGTTGCAAAAATCATATAAGAAATGACCTGATCGTCAAGCATTGAGACGTGGATTAACATATTTGGGTGGATGACTTGACGGAATTTCGTGGCTTTTCAGTTGCGGACATTTCGTCAGGGCTCCTGCAGAAAAACAATGGCCCGTTCCATTGCTGAAACGGGCCATTGTTCGTCGGCTGTCAAGCCAGCGGAATGACGTAGAAGAGTACGGCGAAGAAGTGCAGGATGCTGCCGGCAAGAACGAAGCCGTGCCAGATGGCGTGGTGGTAGCGCAGCCTCTTTTGGAGGTAGAAAGCCACTCCCGAGGTATAGGCCAGTCCGCCGAGCAGCAAAAGGATCAACCCCCCCGGTGCTACGGCAGCAATCATCGGCTTGAAAGCGACCACCACGACCCAGCCCATGCCGATGTAGAGAGCCAGGGAGATGCCTTGCCAGCGACGCAGCAGGGAGACCTGGAAAAAAACGCCGAGCAGGGCCAGGGCCCAGATGATGCTGAAGAGCGTCCATCCCCAGGTGCCGCGCAGGTTGACCAGCATGAACGGCGTGTAGGTCCCGGCGATGAGGAGAAAGATCGCCGAGTGGTCGAGGATGCGCATGACGTGCTTGGCACGCGGCCGCTGGATGCTGTGATAGAGGGTGGAAAAAGCGTATTGCAGGATCAGCGTGGTGGCAAAGATGACGCAGCTGACCAGGTGCCAGGCGTTGCCGTAGCGCATGGCAAAGGCGGTCAAGACCACCATCCCCGCGATGGCCAGGACCAGGCCGATGCCGTGGGTCACGCTGTTGGCTATCTCTTCGCCGATGCTGTAGTCGGGAAGTGCCGTCTTGGTTGGCATGATACTTCTCCATGAAAAACAGGATAAGGGAAATTCGCATTCCTTTCGCAGGTTGCAAGTGTCATTATGCCCCGGCCGACTCGTAACAAAGGTAAAAGTTATGTCACGATTTTCATCCGGCAGAAAGAGCCTCGGCTGAGAATCATTGACGTTGCGGCCAGGGAACCCATCGCCTCACGGGCAAGTTTTTTGACAAGGTGCAGGACTTGCTGTAGAAGTGAAGCTCGGCCTGGCCGCGATATCATCACGGTGATTAAGGGAGCGGAGAGCTTCGATAGCCAATAAAGACTGTGGTGTCCCCGCAAGGCCCGACGACCCCGCCTTGCAGAAGATGCTCGGCCTAGCCGACCTCAACCTGTACAAGGCCAGGCGCCAGGGACGCAACCAGGTTGTCTACTAAGTCAGAAAATCGATGCGGAGGGTATCTTGAGGGAAGTCAAACATATTTTTGACCAGTTGTTTGATGCGGTCTACTACGTTGAGCCGGGCCGGAAAATCACTTATTGGAACCCGACGGCCGAAGAATTGACCGGGTTCTCCGCGGCGGAGACGGTCGGGCGTTACTGTTACGATAACATCCTCAACCACGTTGATGAAGAGGGGCGGCAGCTCTGCAAGGACGGCTGCCCACTCGAACAGACCTTGCGAGATGGACGTAAGCGCAAGGCGGACGTCTACCTGCTGCACAAGGACGGTCACCGTGTTCCCGTATCGGTGCGGGTGAGCCCGGTCCGCGACGAGGCCGGAACGATCATCGGCGCCCTCGAGCTGTTTCGCGACAACTCCTCGGTCAAGGCCATGAAGCAGGAGATTGACGCCCTGAAAAGGCAGTCCTATGAGGACGTGCTGACCGGGTTGCCGAATCGCCGCAAACTGCAGATCGACCTGGAGCGCTGTTGCCATGAATTGAAACGCTACAACTGGAGTGCCGGGGTGATCCTGCTGGATATGGACCATTTCAAGACGATTAACGACCGTTTCGGTCACAGTGTCGGTGACCTGGTGCTCAAGGTGGCCGGTGCGACCCTGCAGCACAGTTGCCGGACCTCGGACCAGTTCGGACGCTGGGGCGGTGAGGAGTTTGTCGGCATCCTGCGTAACGTCAACCAGAAGACCCTGCGCCTGATTGCAGAGCGTTCGAGAGTTCTGTTGTCACGCTCCCGAGTCCGCGCCGGAGAGCAGGCGGTTGAGTTTACGGCCTCAATCGGCGCGACGCTTCTGCTGCCCGGAGACACGCCTGAGAGCGCGATCGAACGCGCCGACGAATTTCTCTATCGCAGCAAGGCTGAAGGCCGCAACCGGGTCACCTGCGGCACCTGATCCGCGGTTTCAAAGCCGGTTTCTCAACTTTCGCACTACTCTTCGCCGTCCGCTTGAACGGCCATGGCCGCAGGCAGCTGCTTGCGGCTCTTCACCCCCAGATCGATCAGGTTCTGCGCCCGCGCCACCAGGTTGCCACGCCCGCTGACCAATTTGTTGTGTGCCCCTTCGTAGGTTTTCCGGGCGTTGTCGAGCTGATCGCCAATCCTTTCGAGGTCGGCAACGAAGCCGACGAACTTGTCGTAAAGGTTCCCCGCCTTCTCGGCGATCTCCAGGGCGTTCTTGTTCTGGTACTCGTAGCGCCAGATGTTCTGGATGGTCCGCAGGGTGACCAGCAGCGTCGAGGGGCAGACGATCATGATGTTCCGGTCGAACGCCTTGCGGAAGATCTCGCCGTCCCGCTCGATCGCCAGCATGAAGGCGCTTTCGATAGGGATGAACATGAGGACGAAGTCGAGGCTTCTCAACCCGGGGAGCTCGTCATATTTCTTGGTTTCCAGGCCCTTCAGATGACCGTTGATCGATAGCAGGTGATCACGGGCCGCGCTGTCCCGTTCATCACTGCATTCCGCACGGACATACCGCTCGTAGGCGACCAGGGACACCTTGGAATCGATGACGATGTCCTTGCCTTCCGGCAGGTGGACCACGACATCCGGTTTCAGCAGTCGGCCTTCGGCGTCACGGAATCCTCCCTGGGAATCGTATTCGATCCCCTTGCGCAGCCCCGATTCCTCGAGGATGCGCTCCAGGATGATCTCCCCCCAGGTCCCCTGGGCCCTGGTGTCACCCTTGAGTGCCTTGGTCAGGTTCTCGGCGTCCTGGCCGATCTTCAGGTTCAGCTCCTGCAGCCGCTGCACTTCGCGCATCAGCGAATGCCGCTCCTTGCCTTCCGTCGCATAAGCTTCCGCGACTTTTTTCTCGAACTCGCTGATTTTCTCCTTGAACGGGGTGAGGATGGTGTCGAGATTTGCCCGGCTCTGGTCGGCGAAGGCTTTTGTCTTCTCCTCGAAGATCTGGTTTGCCAGGTTTTCGAACTGGGTCTGCAGCCCCGTTCTGGCAGCGTTGAGGACCTCCAGCTTCTCTTCGGAGCGGCGGCATTCCTCTTCAAGCTGCGTGACAAGCCGGGTCTTCTCGTTTTCGAGGATCGACCGGTCCTGGGTCAGAAGCTCGGTTCTGCGGCGTTGCTCGTGAAGTTCCTGCTCCTGCCTGCGGAGTTGCGTGTCGCGGCTCTCCAGCCGTTCCTTGAGGGTGGCCAGTTCCGGAGCCAGTTCCTGCCGGCCTGCTTCGCGGGCCGCAGAGATGCGGCTGCGGGCGATGAGGAGGGCAGGAACCAGGCCGAAGACCAGGCCGATGAACAATGCGATGGCAGGCCAGATGAGATCGGGCATGACAGACTCCAGACACACGTGAGGAAAATCGATGAACAAAGATAGCAGGCTGGAAGTCAGGCTACAAGAAGGGTGTGACAGAATAGTTCACTGCCGCGGGGCAGATGATGCCCCATAGTGCAGAAAAATTGCAGGGCGGTGCGGGAGAATCAGGCCTGGCAGTACTGGCGCAGGTCGCTGGTGAAGCGCTCCAGGGAAGCCGGGGTCATGCGCACCGGTGTCTGGCATTTGCTGCAAATCTGCCTGCGGCCGGGTGCGATCTCTTCGAGCGCGAGGGGGAGCGGGGTGTTGCAGCGGGGACATTCGAGACGAATCTGCAGAGACATGGCAAACTCCATCACTTGAAGGTTCGAGCCTTAGCGAGGGCTAATCATGCCAGAGAGGCGAGGGCGCTGCAAGAGAAAAGTGAGAAGAATTTAAGTCGACGGGAGACAAATGTCCGAACGCTGTTCGTCTGTAATTATTGCCTCTCGAGGGCTGCGGCGAGGGTTGTGACGACAAGGCTGCCGGTTGCTGACGCGGTCGGGCCGAAAGCGAGGATTCCGTCCTGGTGCCCGGTCATGACCAGCAGTCCGGGAGCTGCGTTGTCACGCTCTCGAACCAGGCTGCCGATCTCTTCGGCCATCTCCGGTGTGCCGTACGCGCTGTCGGGGTCGGTGGCAGGAAGACCGAGGGCGAGGCGTTGGTTGAAGATCACCGGCGAGTGCAGGTGCATGACCCAGTGGATCAGGGGCTCACAATTGTAGAGTACGCCATGGGACAGAGCTTCGGACGAGGGTTTGCACAAACCACAGGCCGCCAGCCGGTTGGCTGACGGCTCGCAATGCAGGACCGTGGCGTAATGTCGGGGGAGGAGCTCCTGAAGATGTCCGGTCTGGGTGCCGCTGATAAGAAACGCAGCGTCCGCACCGTCGGGCAGCCGGCGGCTGAGGTTGCCGAAGCCGAACCCTTCATAACGGGCGGGATCCTGGCCGAGCAGGCCGAGACTCAGAAAGATCCTCCGCCATGAGTTCAATTCACGCAACAAGCCCGGTCGTGGAGCGGGACCTGCCTGAAAATCGAGCTGGAACTTGATGACACCTTCGGCACCGGGGAAAGACATGAGTGTGGTGTTCCGGGTCAGTCTTCGTAATCGACGGCAACCACGCTCGAAGCGATCGCCTTGACGTGGGCCACAACCTTCTGGTGCTCGGGGTGTACCTGGTAACGCTGCAGGGCGGCGAGATCTTCAAAGCTCGAGACCAGGCCGAAATCATAGGAGCGTTCCGTGCGGAGCACGTCCCTGCCGAAGCGGAACTCGCGGATTTCCTCGATAACATCCGGCAGGCCACCGAGCCCTTCGGCGAGTTGCCGGACCTGGGCTTCGGTCGTCTCCGGTTTGAATTTGAACAGGACGATATGGGTGATCATGTCGGGTCTCCGGGGTTATCGTGACTGGTTGTTGATCGCAGACAGCTGCGTGTTGAGGGTCCAGTAGTCATAAATGTAGCCAATGAGAAAGAGCCCGCCGGTGAGCAGGTAGAGGATACCGGTCAGCCATTTGCCCATATACATGCGATGGACGCCGAACAGGCCGAGGAAGGTCAGCAGAATCCAGGCGACATTGTAATCGATCGGGCCGGGTGTGAAGCGCAGGTCGGCTTTACGGTCCATCCCGGGGATCAGGAACAGGTCGATCAGCCAGCCGACGAACAACAACCCAAGGGTGAAGAAATAGATCGTCCCGGAAATCGGGCGGCCGTAGTAGAACCGGTGGGAGCCGGTGAAGCCGAACAGCCAGAGCAGGTAACCGATCAGCGGGGTATGGGTGTTGCGGGGGAGTGTCATGCGGCATGCCCTGTCTAGTATGACTGTGTCAGATCGAAGATATCGAGGATGGTCCGGGTCGCGGAGTTAAGGCGCATGATTTTGTCCTCAACCATGAGGATCTCTGTGCCAACCGGTATCGGCGGCAGGCGGCGCAACAAATCGTCCGGCAGCGCTCCTCCCTCGCGATAGACGCTGTAATCGAGGTGTTCGCCGGGAGCTAGCTTCTTTTGCCATCCCGGAGGAAGAGCCTTGCCACGCGCGACTTTTTTCTGCAGCCCGCGCGGGAGCTGGGTGAGGGACGGCTGGGGTGCATTGCGCCTTTCATTCAGGAGATGTGAGCGGATGATGTTGCGCTCGGCCGCCGAGAAGGGTAACAACCTCTCTGCCGTTGAATACTCTTCCTGAACCTGCGAGCCGGAAGATTTAGGCTTGGCCAGGGCTGGTAGTGCCAGGGTGAAAATCATTATTGTCAGGACAAGGGTGCGCAACATGACAGCCTCCGTGCTCGATGTCGAGAGAGGCCGCCGGTCGACAGCGGCCCCCACAAAAAACGTATTGATACTTTAGTACATTTCCCGGCCGGTGTCACCCGTTCCAGTCGCCTGAAAATGACAAGCGTGGCCCGTTAAGCTATATTGTCCAAAGGTCGTTGCCGGTGTGAACCCGTTGTGGAGAACGCCATGCAGGAAGATTTCGATTTTTCATCCTACGCGTCACAGGTGCGTGCTTTGGCCAGGACGCTCATGGCAGAGGTGCGCTGTGCCTCAGATATCTCCGGCCGCATGCACCTCCTGACGACGGCCGTGGAAAGAGACCTTCGCCGTTTCGGTGAACCGCTTGAAGCTTCCCGGGTCGCCTGCGGTCCGGGGTGCAGCGCCTGTTGTGTCGTCAACGTCGAAGTCCTGGTCCCCGAAGCGATCACGATCGCCTGGTATCTGCAGCGATGGCTGTCGCCAAGGAAGCTCTGCGAAACCTGCGATCGATTGGAGGAGCTGCACATGCGGACTCGCTGGCTGGATGACGAAGAACGTCTGTTTGTCGGTGAGCCCTGCGCTTTTCTCGATGAACAGGGCTGGTGTACGATCCATGCCGTGCGACCCTTGCTGTGCCGTTCGATTACATCGCACGATGCCCAAGCCTGTCACGAGGCCATTGCGATGATTGCGCTCGACGGCCCGCCGGTTGTCGAGATGCGCCTGTTCCAGAAAAGGCTGATGGATACCGCCTACGCCCAGCTCGGGCTGGCCCTGCAAGACCTCGGGCTTGACCATCGCTCTCGCCGGCTGAGCGCTGCCGTGCTTTGCCTGCTGACCAAGCCGGAAATGGTCCGCAGGTTCATCTCCGGTCAGAACCTCCCGTTGCACTGATCCTCTTTAATTGACGGAATTGCTAATGAATGTTTCGCGACCCGAGAAAGTCCGGTTCGTCTTCCGGGTTCTTGCCGCGATCATGTGCCGCGGCCTCCTTGAGGAGGAGGGCGATTTCCCCGGCGCTCATCGGCTTGCCGAAGAGCTTGCCCTGGACGGCGCGGCAGCCGCGTTTGCGTAGAAAATCGAGCTGGGCACGTTCCTCGACACCCACCGCGGTGACCGACAGGTGCAGGCTTGCGGCCATGACGAGAATCGCCTCGGTGATGGCAGCATAGTCCGGGTTGTGGGTGATGTCGCGGATGAACTCCTGGGCGATCTTGATGTGGTGGATCGGGAAGTGCCGCAGGTAGAGCAGGGAAGAGTAGCCGGTGCCGAAGTCGTCGATCGCCAGGCTGATGCCGCGGACCTTGAGGTCGGTCAGCGCCATGATGCTCTCGCTGACATGTCCCATGATCGAGTCTTCCGCCAATTCTATCTCCAGCTGATTCGCTTTGATCCCCGTTTCATCAAGAATCTTTTCGATGGTGTCGATGAAGTTTGCCTGCCGGATGTGGTGCCCGGACAGATTGACGGACATCCGGATCATCGGCAGTCCGGCGTCCCGCCAGGCCCTCGCTTGGCTGCAGGCGGTTTTCAATACCCATTCACCGAGGGGAAAGATCAGGCCGCTTTCCTCGGCCAGTGAGATGATCTCGGGTGTCGAGATGAGGCAGCCGTTGCTGTCGTACCAGCGCAGCAGTGCCTCGACACCGGTGATCTCCTCCGTCGCCAGGTTGATCTGCGGCTGGTAGTAAAGCTGCAGTTCGCTGGAGTTGAGCGCCTTGCGCAGGCGGCTTTCCATGTCGGATTTGGCCAGGGCTGCCGCGTTCATGTCGCTGGAGAAAAACTGCATGTTGTTGCGTCCCCGGCTTTTGGCGACATACATGGCGGTGTCGGCGCTCTTGAGGAGGGTCTGGGGGTCTTCGCCATCAACCGGGTAGATCGCGACCCCGATGCTGGCGGTTGTAAAAAATTCCCTGGTGCCGATGGTGAAGGGTTTGTTGAGGGTCTCCAGGATGCGCCGTCCCAAGGTGCCGAAGTTGGGGTCGTGATTCGGATCACCCTGGACGATCACGAATTCATCACCGCCGAGACGGGCGAAGGTGTCGCCTTCACGGATGAACTTTTTCAGGCGCTGGGCCACGGATCGCAACACCAGGTCGCCGACCGCGTGCCCCTGGGTGTCGTTGATCAGCTTGAACCGGTCCAGGTCAAAGAAGAAGACGCCGACCTGTCGGTTGTCGCGGCGGGCCTGGGCCATCGCCTGCAGGATGCGGTCGTTCATCAGGGTTCGATTGGGCAACCCGGTCAGGGTGTCGTAGTAGGCCAGCCTCTCGATTCGCTCTTCAGCGGCCCTGTGGGTCGACTGGTCGCTGAGGAGGACAAAGCTCTCGGCTATGTTGCCTCGGGAGTCCTTCTTTGCGACTTCGGAGAGTGCGACCTCGATCGTCTGGCCGTTCTTGCATCGCAGCAGATAATTCTCGCCGCGAATCGCTCCGGCTTCGTGCAGTTTGCGATAATGTTCGCTACGGGCTTGCGCCGCATTGTTGCCGGCGACGAACTCAAAGAAGTCTTTACCGATGACTTCATCACGGGTGTAACCGAGGGTCTGAAGCCACGTCTTGCTGACGTCGATGAGCCGACCCTGATGGTCGAGGGAATGCAGCATGGCCGGCGTGTTCCGGTAGAGCTGCCGGAAGTGCTCTTCGCCATCGTCCGGGCCGAGGTCCACCTTCGGTACACGGGAAAAGGTGCGGACAAACAGCATTCCGGCCAGGCCGCCGAGGATCAGCGGCAGCCACAACCGGGTTGGATAAATCGGCAAGCCCTCCATCAGGTTTTGGGCGAACACCACGCCGACAGCAAGCAGGGCGCCGATGATGGCCGGCATGCACGGGTGCACATCTTTGCAATTTTCAGATCTGGGCTTGGGCATAGGCCGGAAACGGTTTATAATTGAGGTGACAGGAACCGTTGCGGTACACGGGTGCCGCATCCGTAACGGGTCACCAAGTTAGTATGAAAAGCATAATGGCTCATGACGGAATGTCAAAGCCGGAGGCGATGACACTCGTCGATTGACTGTGGTAGCATGACGGAAATTGCCTTCAAGGTACAATGCACAAAAGAGGGAGCTTCGACGTGGCCAGGCCGAGCGCCGGAAATCAGACCAGATCAGAACCCGGGAGTCTCGCAAGGACCCGGCAGCCGCCGATGTTCAGGGTGCTGATGCACAACGATGATTACACTACCATGGAGTTCGTGGTCGAAGCGCTGATCGCCGTGTTCCACAAGTCACCTCCTGAAGCGAACCGGATCATGCTGCATATCCATTTCAAGGGGGCCGGGGTCTGCGGAATATTTCCTTACGAAATCGCAGAAACCAAGGTGGCGAAGGTGCACGATCTGGCGCGTGGTCAAGGCTACCCTCTGCGTTGCTCACTGGAGCCTTCCTGAGGCGTGAGCGGCCAGAAGGTTTCTCGTTACGTCAGCACAAAAACCGAACAACGTCGTGACTTGACGCGACGTTATGAATGGAGCAATCAGAAGCGATGTTTACTCAGGATGTCCAGATCACGTTTTCCCTGGCTGTGCGGGAAGCCCAGCGGCGTCATCACGAATTCCTGACGACCGAACATGTGCTCTACGCCATGCTCTTCGACGACTACGCACAGGAGATCCTGCGTGCCTGCGGCGGTGACATCAACCGGCTGAGGGGAGACCTCGAGCTGTACTTCGATCAACATTTCGAGTCGCTCGAACGGACGGATGACGATGTGCCGGAACAGACCGTCGGATTGCAGGCCGTCCTGCAGAGAACGGTCGTGCACATGCAGTCCTCCGGCCGGGACGAGATCGGACTCGGTGACATCCTGGCCGCGATGCTCGAACAGGAGAACTGCCTGGCAGCGCAGATACTTCAGGCCGAGGGGGTGAGCCGACTCGATATCCTCAACTACATGTCGCACGGCATCGCCAAGGTTTCTTTCCGTGAAACGGAACAGGAACGCGAAGCCCCTGATGAGGCCCCTCGGTCGACGCCCGGCGGCAAGTCGGCCAAGAAGCTCGACCCGCTCAAGGCCTATACCGTCAACCTGCTCGAAAGAGCCGGCGCAGGGCGCATCGACCCGTTGGTTGGCCGGTTGGCTGAGCTCGAAAGGACGATCCAGGTCCTCTGCCGGCGGCGCAAGAACAACCCGGTCCTGGTCGGCGAACCCGGCGTGGGCAAAACGGCGATTGCCGAAGGGCTGGCTTTGCGTATCCTCGCCTGCGAGGTCCCCGAACTGCTGCATGACGCCGAGCTCTTCGCCCTGGACATGGGGGCGCTGCTGGCGGGGACCAAGTACCGCGGGGATTTCGAGGAACGACTCAAGGCCGTGGTCCAGTCCCTGGCGAAGCGGCCGCGGGCCATCCTGGTGATCGACGAGATTCACACCATCGTCGGTGCCGGCGCGACCAGCGGCGGCTCCCTTGATGCTGCCAACATCCTTAAGCCGGTCCTGGGGGCCGGCGAACTGCGCTGCATCGGTTCGACGACCTACGAGGAGTATAAGAATCTCTTTGAAAAGGATCGGGCGCTCTCGCGGCGTTTCCAGAAGATCGATGTGCTTGAACCGACAGTTGCCGAGACGGTCGAGATCCTCAAGGGGCTCAAGACCCATTACGAAGAGCATCATGGCGTCAAGTTCACCGACGCGGCGCTGGAAGCGGCCGCCAGCCTGTCGGCCCGACACATCAATTTCCGCCGCCTGCCCGACAAGGCCATTGACGTGATCGATGAGGCAGGGGCGCGCCTGCGGCTCTACCCGCGCAGCCGTCCGACCATCGGCGTCGCGGACATCGAGGCAATCGTCGCCGGCATGGCGCGTATCCCCGCCCGCAAGCTGGGGCAGAGCGACCGGCGCAAGCTCAAGGACCTCGATCGCTCCATCCGCGGCCAGGTCTTTGGCCAGGACGCGGCGATCGACCAGCTCTGCCAGGCGATCCGCAGGGCCAGGGCGGGTCTCGGCCGCCCGGAGAAGCCGACCGGCTCCTTCCTGTTCACCGGGCCGACCGGTGTCGGCAAGACCGAGGTCGCCAAGCAGCTGGCGATGCAGATGGGCGTGGAGTTCCTGCGGTTCGACATGAGCGAATACATGGAAAAACACGCTGTCTCCCGTCTGATCGGCGCCCCGCCGGGATATGTCGGTTTCGACCAGGGCGGCCTGCTGACCGACGCCGTGATCCGTAACCCCTATGCGGTGCTGCTGCTCGACGAGATCGAGAAGGCGCACCCGGACATCTTCAATATCCTGCTGCAGGTCATGGACCACGGCACTCTCACCGATAACAACGGTCGGCAGGCGGATTTCCGCAGCGTGGTGCTCATCATGACGAGCAACGTCGGCGCCCGCGAGATGAGCAGCGCGCCGATCGGTTTCGGCGACCGTCTCCCCGGTGAGGCGCGCCAGGCGGTGGAGAAGATGTTCTCCCCCGAATTCCGCAACCGCCTCGACGGGATCATCGCTTTCCGACCCCTCGACGAAGAGGTCATGGTCCGGGTGGTCGACAAGTTCATCCGGCAGATGCAGGAGTCGCTGGCCGAGCGCAAGGTCACCCTGAGCCTGACCGACGGTGCCCGGCGCGATCTCGCCCGGCGCGGCTACAGCCCGGTCTTCGGTGCAAGGCCGCTGGATCGCCTGATCGAAAACGAGATTGGCAACGTCCTCGCCGACGAGATCCTTTTCGGCAAACTGGTCAAGGGCGGCAAGGTGCGCATCGGTTACAAGTCCGGCGGTCTCAATTTCAGCTACACCTGAGTCCAGCCGACGACCAGCATGAACGGCCATGACCTGTTATGAAGACCTTTGATTCTGAATGTCGCGTCTCTCATTCCGCGCATCGCGTCCCGATTTTCTGATGCCTCTCTTCTGTCTCACCGAGGAGCTGATCTTTCCCGACCCGAACCTGGCGAGCGACGAGGGGCTGCTTGCCATTGGCGGCGACCTGTCGCCGGAGCGCCTCCTGCTGGCCTACCTCATCGGAGTCTTTCCCTGGTACGGTCAGGGAGAGCCGATCCTGTGGTGGTCTCCCGACCCGCGCTGTGTCCTCTTCCCTGCCGAAGTGCACGTGTCCCGGCGACTTGAAAGGACTCTCAAACAAAAACGCTTTACGGTCACCTGCAACCGGGCTTTTGACCGCGTTGTCTGCGCCTGCGCCGAGGTTCGCAACGAAAGCGGCGAAGAGACCTGGCTGGTGCCGGAGATGCAGGCGGCCTATCGCCGGCTGCACGCGCTCGGCCTGGCGCATTCCGTAGAGGCCTGGCGTGAAGGGGAATTGGTTGGCGGGCTGTACGGCGTCGCCTTTGGTCGCTTCTTTTTCGGTGAGTCGATGTTCCACTATGCGACCGATGCCTCGAAGGTCTGCCTGGTCAGCCTGGCCCGCACTCTGGCAGCGATGGATTTCCTGCTGTTCGACTGCCAGGTGCCGAATCCTCACCTGCTGCGCATGGGGGCCCGTACCATTCCGCGGCAGGAATTTCTGGAACGTTTGCGCGACGGGGGGGCGACACTCGACAGTCCGGTGAAGCGGGTCGTGCTTCCTGAAGTGCTGAGCGATGAGCGATGAGCGATGAGTACGGGAAGGAAAAGGGCGACGGCTGCGCAGCCGTCGCCCTTGTAGTGAATCAGTCGTTGCTGAAGCTGGTTACATGGCGTGACAGGCTTCGCAGTCTTCGGCGACACCGAAGGCCGTGCTGCCATCGTGGCAGGCGCCGCACGAGGCGCCTTTTTCCATCTGCTCCATGGTGGCCTTGTTGGCGCCGCGCTCCGGCTTGAAGATGTCGGGGTGGCACTCGCCGCAGCTGAACATGCCGAGGTGGGCCTGGTGGGGGAAGGTGACGTTGCCGGCGTCTTCTTCGACATAGACGATGTCTCCGGCGTGACAGGTCGTGCAGTCGCCCTTGACGCTGAACGCCTTCTGGCCGTTGTGGCAGACACCGCAGGCTTGGCCCTTCTCCATCTGTTTCATGGTATATGCCGGGTTCTTCTTGGTGACGATGTGGTAGATTTCATTGTGACATGTGGGGCAGTTCTTGCCGATGGAGGGCATTTCCATGTGGTTGAAGTGGCTGAACTCAACCTTGCCGACCGTCTCGGTCTGCAGGGCAACCTTGTCCTTGATCCAGCGGGCGGAAAGGGCTGAGGGCAGGGCAATCATCAGGATGATAGTCAACAGGAGCCAGCGGCTTGTCATGTCGTTCCTCCACGTGCAAAAGTGCACCCATTATACTGATTTTGCCGTTGCGGCCAACTGTTAATTGGTTCCGGGCCGCTTCGTCAGTTGGTTCGCCGGGGGAGTTGAGCGTCTATGGATCATCGCAGCATTGAAAATTTTTTCGCCGTCGCCGCCCCCGGCCTGGAAGCTGTTTGCGCTGCGGAGCTGGACGCCCTGGGGGTGAAATCGCTGACAACCGAACCGGGCGGTGTCGCTTTCTCCGGACGGCTGCGCGAGCTCTACCTGGCGAATCTCCATCTGCGCACGGCGAGCCGCATCCTGGTGCGTTTCGCCGAGTTCAGCAGCCGCGACTTCCCTGACCTGTTTCGTCGCGCGCTGAAGCTCCCCTGGGGGCGCTTCATCCGCCCGGAAACTGCGGTCACCTTTCGTGTCACCTGCCGCACCTCGCGGCTGGGCCACAGTGAGCGGGTCGCGGCAACCCTCTCGGACGCCCTCAACCGCGCGCTCGGCCGCCCGCTGAGCACTGCTGCCGCCAATCCGCAACTGATTTTGGTGCGGATCGTCGACGACCGGGTCGTCATCTCCATCGACAGCACCGGAGAGCTGCTGCACCGGCGGGGTTATCGTCAGGCGACGACCGTCGCCCCGCTGCGCGAGACCCTCGCGGCGGGAGTCCTGCAACTGCTCGGCTGGGACGGCACGGTTCCCCTTGCCGACCCGATGTGTGGCTCCGCCAGCTTCCTTACCGAGGGGGCGCTGATCGCCCGGCGCCGGGCGCCGGGACTCGACCGGTCTTTCGCCTTCATGGACTGGCCCGGTTGGCGTGAAGGGTTGTGGACGTTGCTCTGCGACGAGGCACGGCGTGGTGAAGTCGCGTCGGCCGTTGCGATCGAGGGGGGCGACGAGAGCGCCGAGGCCGTGGCCGCAGCAGTGGAGAACTGCCGACTCTGCGGCGTCGATGATCAGGTGACGATCAACTGTCGACCCCTGTCGAGTCAGCCGGTGCATGCCGGTGACGGATTGGTTGTCTGCAACCCTCCTTACGGCAAGCGACTCGCTCCGGAAGCCGACCTGCTGGGCTTCTACGGCGAACTGGGCGCAGAGTTGCGC
>JBFIMV010000010.1:0-19129 GCA_041611575.1 Desulfuromonadales bacterium
GGTGACCAGCGGCGTTTTCATGTCGTGAGAGATGGTGTAGGTGAATCGCTCCATCTCGGCCATTTTCTTTTCGAGGGCCGCTTCTTTTTGTGCAAGCTCCATTGACCGCTTGCGAACCAGATCCTCCAGGCTCTCCTTTTCCTTGTTCAGTTGTCTCTCGTAAGCCCTGGCGGCCAGGACATTGCGCACGCGCAAACCGAACTCCTGCGCGTTGAACGGTTTTGTCAGGAAATCATTGATGCCGAGTTCCAATGCTCTGAACCTGACCACGTGGTCGTCGGCAGCGCTCAGGATCATGATGTTGAGGGAAAACAGGACGGGGTGGGCGCGCACGGTGGCAAGGATGTCGAAACCCGAGATGTCTGGCATCATCAGGTCGAGAATCAGCAGGTCAGGGGTGCTGTCTTCGATCATCTTCAGTGCCTGTTTTGAATCAGTCACGGTTATGACGTTGTGGTAGCCGTCATTTGCTAGGTAGGTCTCGAGTATATCGATGATGATCGGTTCGTCGTCGACGATCATGATCTTCGATTTTTTCAAGTCCTGATCCATCTCGCCAGCCATCTGGTCACCCCTTTGTATAGCGTCTGCATTGAAATTGCCGGCATACGGCAAATAATTAGTGAAACCCTGCGGAACTCTTTCAAGAAAGTAGGAAAATGTTACGGCGCGCAACAAACAGAAGGCCACGCCCGGCAAGGATTGCCGATGGCGTGGCCTGAAATATATTCCGTGTGTTTACCTGCTCCGCTAGCATCCATCCCCCCCAGGACAACTAGTCGATTATCGGGTCCATCAATGTTGCTTGTCAAGAAATACCGGTTTATTGAACGGGTCGTTATGGGCCGCCGGTTTGTTCGCGCTGTGCGGCTCCATCGTCCCTGATGTCGCGTGACTTGCTGCAACCTGTCCCGAAATGCGCAGTCGGTTTCCCCATATGGGGAATGGTTGATGCCGGTCTTGTTGTAAACTATCATCATTACAGATAGTTACATTTTGGCGCGGGGTTTGCTATCAGGAGAAGTGCTCACCATGGAGGTGGGAAAAAAATTGACAAGAACGAGGAGAATAGAGAATGAAAAAGGCAATCAAGATTCTGATGGTGTCCCTGGTGGCTGTTTCGCTGCTGACCGCATGCGGCAAGGCGCCGGTCGAAGAACTCAACCTGACCAAGAGCGCGCTCGACGCCGCGGTGGGCGAAGGTGCGGAGCAGTACACCCCTGACGAGCTGAAGGCGATCAATGACAAGCTCGAGGCCGTCATGGCAGAGATCAAGGTGCAGGATGGCAAGTTCTTCAAGAGCTATGATGCCGCCAAGACCCAGCTGGCCGCAGTGAAAGTCGAAGCCGAAGCGCTCAAGGGCAAGGTTGTCGTGCGCAAGGAAGAACTGAAAGCCGCTGCCGACGTCGCTCTGAGCGAAGCCCAGGCCGTGGTTGCCGAAGCCAAGGCGCTGCTCGAAGTCGCACCGCAGGGCAAGGGCTCTCTCGCCGACATCGAAGCCATGAAGAACGACGTTGCCGGCCTGGAAGCCGAACTTGCCGGTGTTCAGCCGCAGATCGATGCCGGTGACTTCATCGCCGCCACCGAGAAGGCCCACGCTGTCTCCAGCTCTGCTCTCAGCATCAGCGGCGACATCAAGATGGCCCAGGAAAAACTGGCTGCACTGAAGAAGTAAACCTGTTTGCTCGAGGCCGTCAGCCTAAGGGGGTTTTTGCCTGCCGATGAGATCAATTGTTATTGTCGGCCTGATGCTCCTGCTGCTGGCCGTGCAGACCGGATGCAGTGAACCGCCCGTCCCGCCGGAGGTCCAACTGGCTCTTGACCAGGAACAGGACCTCTGGCGGAACGGCGCCAATCTTTATGCTCCGGACGTTTACGGAGAGTACCTGGCCGCCCTAAAGAACAGCCGCGACCAGCTCGCGACCGAGCAGTCCCGCATCACCTGGCTGCGTGATTACGAAACCGTATCGGCCAGATTTCAGGCGGTCTTGGAACAGGGTGTAAAAGTTCGCGCGGAACTGGTGAAGAACCAGGCGGCGCAGACCGAGGACCTGCTCAGGCGCACCGCAAGGATTACCGAGCGGTTGCGGGTCCTGCGTGACCTGGCGGCAGCGGTCAAGGACAGCCGGCTCAATACGCGCAGCCTGACGCGGGTCGAGGTGCTCCTTACGGAAGCGCAACGCCTGGTGGCCGCCGGCCAGTCGGAGACGGCGCGTGCCCGCCTGGTCGAGGCGGAAGCACTGCTCGACAAGGCGGTCTCGGTCATCCGGCCTTACGTGGCGCATTACATCGACGCTGAGCAGATAGCGCACTGGAAGGCGCTGGTCAATGATGTCATTGCGGAGAGTCGCCGGCGCGGCGGTCATGCCATCGTCGTCAACAAGCTCGGCCGCCAGCTCTTCCTGTACCGCAACGGCACCCTGGTAAGCACCTATCCGGTCGGCCTCGGTTTCAATCCGATCGGTGACAAGCTCTATGCCGGAGACCGGGCGACGCCGGAGGGGCGTTACGAGGTCATCCGCAAGCTGCCGAACAGCAAGTTCTACCGGGCCTTGCTGATCAATTACCCAAACGCGGATGACAAGCGGCGCTTTGCCGAGGCGAAACGCAAGAAACTCATCCCTGCCAAGGCCAATATCGGCGGCCTGATCGAGATCCACGGCGGCGGCAAGGACGGCGCGACGCTCGGCTGTGTCGGTCTCGAAGACAGCCAGATGCTGGAATTGTACAATCGCGTCGAGGTCGGTACGCCGGTGGTGATCGTCGCCGCCATGAATGCCGACAATCTGGTGCGCATGGCCCTGGGGCAGCTGAAATGAACGACTGGAAAAATAGTTTGCATTGCCGCTGGCAGAAGGTGCAGCGTCTCGGGTCTGAGCGGTCGCGCTCGGTCATCCGTATCGCCCTGATGTGCCTCTTGGCCGGTTTCGTCTTCTTCGAGCTGCTCGGCTGCTACCTGGCCTTCCGGATCAGTATCCCCGTTGCTGCCGAAGCCGCGGCGCCGACCGTAGTGCGCACGGCTGAACAGTGGCAGGCGAGCAATGCCCGCCTGGCGAACAAGATCGCCGCCCAGTTGCCAAAAGAACCTTACCTGGTGGTCGACACGGCCGCCAACCGGGTGACGCTGCGCCAGGGTGACACCATCCTGCGAGACATGCCCGCATCCTGTGGCAGCGGCAACGTGCTGGAGGACACGAGCAGCGGAAGGCGCTGGGTCTTCGATACCCCGCGTGGCCAGCACCGCATTCAGTCCAAGGTGGCCAACCCGCTCTGGATCAAGCCGGACTGGGCCTTCCTCGAAGAGGGGAAGCCGGTCCCGACCAACCCGGCTGAACGCGCCGAACCCGGGGTGATGGGCGACTACGCACTCGGTATCGGCAACGGCTACTTCCTGCACGGCACCCTTTACAAGCGCATGCTCGGGCGCAATGTCTCCCACGGCTGTGTCCGGCTCGGTGACGAGGACCTGGCCCACCTCTATCGCACGGTGCCGATCGGCACCCGCGTATTTATCTTCTGATGCGTATCGCTCTGCTTCTGCCACTGCTGTTCTGCCTGAGTGTCGGCACCATCCGGGCCAGCGACTCCCATTTGACGTCTCTGCAACAGGTCAACGCTCTGCTGCAGGCAGAATACGAACTGGCCCGCACCGGCAAGCCCTACCTGTTCATCGATCTGTCCGAGCAGCATGTGCGGCTGAAAGTCAGCGGTCTGAGCCTGACGGACTGGCCGATCAATGGCTTCCGGCGCTGGGGAAACCCGTCGGCGCATCCGGCCGCCGGCCTGGTGCGCAAGCACAGCCTCGATGAGCCGGAAAGAGATGTGCAGGTTGTCAATTCCGCTGCGCCGGTGGCGCCGTCAAAAAAGGCCAAAGCCTACGAGCTGTCAGACATGCCGACGGCTTACCGCATGCGCCTGGAAAACGGCACCGAGATCACCGTGCGTCCCACGCCCACCCACTGGTTGACGCACCTGCGGAGCGCCCTGGCGATTCCCTTCTGGTACTTGAGCCGACCGTTGATTTCCGACTGGAAATTTCTCCGCGGCTCGCCATACAATGAGCTCGCCCTGTCTTTGACGGAGCATGATGCACGCATGTTGTACTGGGCCTTCAATGAGGGCAACCTCTGTCTGATCCGACTTCCGGGTACAGGGGCTGCCGCGGCCCCTGCAGTGCCCGGAACGAACCGTTGATGCCACGCAGTGAACGCCACCAATCCGACCGCATCGCCGCACGATTTATAGGGGTTCATGCCCTGTGGGTCCGTCTGGCGGTACTCATGCTGCTGACCAGCCTCAGTCTGGTCGCGCTGCTGATCGTCTTCTATTACCAGACGGAAAAGCGCCTCTATAACGAGTTCGCCCGCCAGACCACGGAACTCTCCAAGGCTGTGCAGATCGGCCTTGAAGGGACCGCCGCGAGCAACCTGAACGATCACAAGAGCCTCGAAGGCTACCTGAGCCGCCTCAATACCCAGGGAGTCAAGGAAGTTTCCGTGATCAGCAGCTCCAACCGGATCATCGCCAGCACCGATGAGGCGAACGTCGGCAAGTGGATTACCCAGCAGCGCAAGGAATTGATCTTCAAGGCCGATCTCGGTGAGCCGGTGACCGGCGAGGGTCAGATCTTCAACGTCATCGTTCCGGTGGTTGCCAACGGCAGCCCGGCCGGTTACATTCACCTCACCCTCAATACCGAGGATTTCTCGGTGCTGCTGCGATTGAGCGCCATTCGCCGCGTTCTCGCGGCGCTGGTGATTCTCAGCCTGGGAACGGTCGTGGCGGTCGTGCTGGCCCGTTACTATACCCGCCCGATCGTGGCCATGGCCGCCGCCGCAGGACGCGTGGCGGCCGGCGACCTTGACCAGTCACTGCCGATTGAACGCCGTGACGAAATCGGTCAACTTGCGCGCAGCTTCCATGGTATGATTGCGCGCTTGCGTGAAGACCGGCAGCTCCGCGAGCGGCTGCGCACCGCCGAACATCTGGCCAGTGCCGGACAGTTCGCCCGGCATATCGCCCACGAGATCAAGAACCCGTTGAACTTCATCAGCCTTTCAATTGATCACATGGGGGACGCTTATCGTCCGGCGGATACGGAATCGGCGACACGCTTCGACTCGCTGGTGCGCAACCTGAAAGGGGAGGTTGAGCGGATCAGCCGCTTCTCCTCAGGCTTTCTCGAATACGGGCGCCCCTTCGAGCTTTGCATCGGGAGCTGTGACATCGGGCGGATGCTCGACGAGGTTTTGGAGCTGGTCGCGGCCCGCGCCCGGACGGCGAATGTGCGCATCGTGCGTGAGACCGGGGCGCTGCCGGTCCTTCCGGCAGATCCCGAGTTCCTGCGGACCTGCCTTTACAACATTGTCAGCAATGCCTTCGAGGCGATGCCCGATGGCGGGACGCTCATGGTGCACAGTGCGATCGACAACACGCAGTTGACCCTGGAGTTCACTGATACGGGTGTCGGCGTCGCCCCCGAGGACCTCGACAAGCTCTTCACGCCGCTGTTCTCAACCAAGCAGGGGGGACTGGGACTCGGCCTGGCGCTGACCCGGCGGGTCATCGAGGAGCACGGCGGCAAGGTGTATTTTCAGAGCGAGGCAGGGCATGGGAGCACAGTCACTATCCGCCTGCCGCTCGCTGAGGGAGCAAGATGAAACCGGTGATCCTGGTCGTCGACGATGAGCCTCTGCAGCGCGAGATCATGAAGACCATTCTCGAAGGAGAAGGTTACCAGGTCCTGACTGCGGGTTCAGGCGTCGAGGCGCTGGCGCTGATGAAGAAGGCTCCGGCCGACCTGGTCCTCACCGATCTGAAGATGACCGGCATGGACGGGATAGAACTCCTCTCGGCCATCCCGCGCGGCGCGGTCCCGCCGCCGGTGATCATCATCACCGCACACGGCACCATTGATTCGGCGGTCGAGGCGGTCAGGAGCGGCGCCTTTGACTACCTGACCAAGCCGGTCGACAAGACCAGGATCCTGCTCGCAGTACGCAAGGCGAGCGAGCGTGTGGCGATCCTCAAGGAGAACGCCCGCCTCAAGCAGGAACTTTACGGCCGCTTCCGCCTCGAGGGGATTGTCGCCCGCTCGCCGGCCATGCAGCGGGTCATTGAGCTCCTGCAGAAAGTGGTCGATTCCTCATCCACGGTCATGGTGCTCGGCGAGAGCGGCAGCGGCAAGGAGCTGGTGGCGCGCGCCATCCATTACAACCGCGCCCGGCGCAACCGGCCTTTCACCGCGATCAACTGCGCGGCGATCCCCGAAGCGCTCTTCGAGAACGAGCTCTTCGGCCATGAGCCAGGGGCCTTCACCGGGGCCGTGGGCCGTCGCCAGGGGCTTTTCGAGATCGCAGATGGCGGCACCCTGTTCCTCGACGAGATCGGCGACCTGCCGCTGGCGATGCAGTCGAAGCTGCTGCGGGTGCTGCAGGACCGCGAGGTCCGCCGTGTCGGCGGCAAGGAATCAATCCGCATCGACGTACGCATTGTCACGGCGACCAACAAGGACCTGGAGCGTGAGGTGGAAAACGGCACCTTCCGTGAGGACCTCTTCTACCGGCTCAACGTCGTGACCATCGACCTGCCGCCTTTGCGTGAAAGGCGAGAAGATATCGCGCCGTTGGTTGAATATTACCTGCAGAAGTTCAGTGCCGAATTCGGCCGACCGGCCCGCGAAGTCAGCCCGGAGGCCATGCGGCTTATGACAGAGCACCGCTGGCCGGGGAACGTCCGTCAACTCGCCGCGGTCATGGAGCGCGCCGTTTTGCTCAGCGACGGTCCGGTCCTCAAGCGGGAAGACGTTGCCGGCCGCCTGCAGGCCCGCAGGCCGATCGACCCCAACCGGTTCGAACTCCCCGAGGAAGGTCTCGATTTCGAGGCTTTCGAAAAGGAGCTGATCCGCAAGGCGCTCGAAAGGTCGGGCGGTATGGCGACCCGCGCCGCGCGACTGTTGCACATGAACTACAAGGCTTTTCTTTACCGGATGGACAAATTCGGCATCAAGAATGATCGCAATGGCGAACACGGACACAATTGAAAACCTGGCGTTCCCCGCGGGGAAAGGCTCCTGCCTGCCACTCTCCCGTCGTAACGGATTGTGGCTCAGGGCCAGTCTGTTGGGTCTCTTCTGGCTGACGGTCTGCCTGGCGTTTCCGCATGCCGCCAAAGCCGACAGCCAAAAGGAACCGCTGCGTTCCTACATCGTCCGCAAAGGGGACAGCCTGTACGGTATCGGTCGCAAGCAAGGTCTTACCGTTTCTCAACTCAAGAGCCTCAACGGCCTGCGCAGCGATCGGATCAAGCCGGGTCAACGGTTGATCCTCGAGCGCCCGGCAGCGTCGCCCCAGCGATGGTCGTTAACCACCGAGCGACTGGACGACGTCGCTCCCTCCGGATTGCGCAACGTGATCGAGAATTACCTCGACACCCCCTACCGGTTTGGCGGCACCGGTCAAAACGGTATCGACTGTTCAGCGTTCGTGCAGAAAGTCTTCCTGGAACTTGACATCGCCCTGCCGCGCAGTGCCCGCGAGCAGTACTGGTACGGAGAGGAAATAGATCCCACCGAGCTGAACAGCGGTGACCTGCTGTTCTTCCGCACCTATGCCAAGTACCCCTCGCATGTCGGTATCTACCTCGGCGACGGCAAGATGGTGCACGCCTCGGCGCGCAGTCATCGGGTTGTGACCAGCAACATCGATCAGCCCTACTACCGCAAGCGCTTCATTGGCGCCAAGCGGTTTCCCGGTGTCGCTGCGGCGCTGACCTCTCTCGGCAACATCGAGGCCGGGACCGAAGAGCTGGCTGAGGACGAGGAGACAGCCGATTCCATCGAATCCGCGCCGCCGTTCAACCTTGTCGCGGAGCGGCAATGAGATGATTGGAACTTTCCGCTCCGCAAATCACCGCTTACGTGGATCGATTCGATTGCTGGTCCGCGTGTTGGCCTTCAGTATGATACTGGTCCTCCTGGCCGTGCGGCTTGGCAGCTTCAGTGAGGAGGCCTTTATCACCCCCATCGAAGACGCCATCTTCGATGTTGCCTTTGTCAGTGCCGATGAAAAGGGGCCGCAGACCAAACCGCAGGCGGTCAAGTCCAAGCGTGCACTTGAATGCGATGTGCTGCACTACGATGTCCCCATGCCCCGTCCGGTACTGACAACCGCTGTCAGGCCGATGCACGTCCCCACATTTTTCCCCGAAGAAGTTGCCTTCGAGATCTTTATTCCACCGGAAGCTGACGTCTGAGCCGAACCTGACGCCCGGCGGCCCGGGCTGTTCCCGGGCAGTGCTGTTCCAGAAATATGCGTACCCGAGGGTGCGTAAACTTCCGCGAATCGAATAAAGAGAGAGGTAACTATCCATGAAACAGACCAAGACCCTGACGATGATCCTTGTCCTCTGCCTGCTTGTGCTGAGCGCCTGTTCCAAGAAGCCGGTCATGACCGCTGAGGCCGCCCCCGCCCCCGTGGTGAGCGAAGCTCCTGCCGCAGCGGCGCCGAGTGAGCCGGTTGCTGCTGCTTCTGCCGCGACCATGACGACGCTGACCGGTGCCCAGCTGGAGCCGGTATTCTTCGACTATGACTCACACATGCTGTCTCCGGCTGCCCGGCAGACGCTCGAGCGCAACGCTGCCCTGCTGCGCAACGAACCTGGTGTCGCTGTCACCATCGAAGGACATTGCGATGAGCGCGGCTCCGACGAGTACAACCTTGCACTCGGCGAACTGCGGGCCGTCAGTGTGAAGAACTACCTGGTGACGCTGGGGGTGGCCCCGGAGAGGCTGACGGCGATCAGCTACGGTGAAGAGCGTCCAGCCGTCATCGGCGCTGATGAGTCGGCCTGGGCGAAGAACCGTCGGGCAGCGTTCAACTGAAAAAACAGGGAAATGAGTCGGTAGGCAAGGGGCCCTGCATCAATTGCAGGGCCCCGAACTTTTCTGCATCTCTTTGACTCTGAAGCTCTGGCGCAACGTAAAGTGCTGCGCTGTTCAGCCCTGGGGACGCTCCAGTTCCTCGACCCATGCCTGGTGCAGCGACAGGTGACGCAGGAACTCCGCAGCGTGCAGGAAGCGGTCGGGGGTAACCGGCACGTTCAGCGTCTCTTCACCGCGCTGGACCGAAAGGGCAAAGCCGCTCTTGCCGTTGCGTTCCCAGCGCTCCACGGTCAGCCGCGTGTGCACCTCGCCGTCGCGGCCTTCGAAGCGGTGGTTCAGACATTCCTTGCCGCCCTCTTGAAATACTTTCTGCATCTTGCCGTGCAGTTCGAATGCCTCTGCGGGTTCCGTGACGAAACGTATCGCGTTGCTGCCGCTCGTCAGCCTGAAGAAACGCAACGCAATGCGTCCCTCGCTTGCGCGCCCCTCGTTGCGGCGCTCGTACGGAGTGATTTCTACACCGGATTGTTTGGCATAGATGGTGATCTGCGGAACTCTGTTCATGACTCCCTCCTGTGGGTAAAGTAGCCGCAATTGCGGCGAAATGGCATGGCAATGCTGATTCTGGCAATAAAACAGGATGCGCAGAAGAGTGTGTGAGTTTCCCTGAAAGCTTGCAACAACAAATCAAATGAATTTACGGCAAATGGCAGTTCTGCAGGCAGTGGGCTGGCATCCATGAAGCGCTACGGGAAATTTCCCGCTACAGACATGCTGAACGCCAGAGGCATCCGTCCTGTCCGCAGGTATGCACCTGCCCGGTATTGAAACACTCGGGGTTGCCTTCCTGCCGCTGCATGGCGCGGATCAGTTCGGTCTTGTTCAGCTTGCCGCACTTGACGCCCCTTTCCCTGGCAATCGCTTTGATCTCTGTCAGGTTCATGATTGATTCCCCCAGGCTATGGCTGAGTTTCGCGGTGAGTCGCTACAGTTTCTTTTCCAGAAGAGTATATAACGCTATCTGGAAATGACCAGCTGCGTGACAGCAGAATCGGCCGGGGCTAGCCGACTTTCCCGGCTTTCAACAGTTCACTCCAGACATGAGCCGCCATGCGTGCATCATCGAGCGCGCGGTGGCGCCGTCTGTCAGGGTCAGGAACGCCACCGAGCATTTCGTACACCGTGCCGAGCCGATGATTCGACCATTGCGGCCAGTGACGTCGCGTCAATTGCAGCGTGCAGTGTGACTGATTGAAGAGCCCGTGTCCGAGCTGGGCGAACTCGGCGCGCAGGAAACGGATGTCAAAGGGGGCGTTATGGGCAACCAGGGGAGAAGAGTCGATAAACCGGCGGAAATCGGTGAAGACTTCGCCTGGAGAAGGGGCGCCGCGCAACATGCGATCACTGATGCCGTGCACCTGTTGTGCCTGCCAGGAGATAGGATGCCCGGAATCCACCAGGCTGTGGAATTCTTTAACGATGTTGGAACCCTGCATGGCGACGGCGCCGATCTCGATGACGCGGTCACCGGTTTTAGGCGACAACCCGGTCGTTTCGACGTCGAATACGATCCAGTTCATGTTAGATTTCCTGATGTGCCATGGAGGCCCCTGCAGTAACGATGTGGCCACATGAAGAGAGGCGTTTGCTGTTGATATGACAAAAGCCCGGCAGAGACACTCCGCCGGGCTTTTGTCGTTTTGTTCAGGACGGCCTAGTTGACCAGTTCCTTGCCCTTCTCGTAGCCGAGATTGAACGCTTTCTTGTTCAGCTCCTTGAAGGCGGCCGGAACCTTGCGCAGCACGGCTTCTTCGCCGGCTTCCTTGGAAACCGCCTTGGTCAGACCGATCATGGCGCCGAGAGCGACGACGTTGGCGACGATCTCGCGGCCGATGTCTTCTTTCGCCATGCGCATGATCGGCAGGCGGTAGGTTTTGAAGTTGCCTTGCGGGTTGCGCGAGACGAAGTCGGCGTCGAGCAGCAGGATGCCGCCTTCCTTGATGCCGTTGGCGTATTTGTCGGCAGCTTCCTGGGTCATGGCCAGGCAGGCGTCGACGATGGTCGCCTTCGGGTAGTCGATCGGATCGTCGGAAATGATAACTTCCGACTTGGAAGCCCCGCCGCGGGCCTCAGGGCCGTAGCTCTGCGACTGCACGGCGTTTTTACCCTCGATGATCGAGGCCGCCTCGGCGAGGATGATACCGGCGGTGATCAGACCCTGACCACCTGCACCGGAAAAGCGAAGCTCATAACGTTCAGCCATGGTTCTTTCTCCTTAGTGTGATCAGGCGCCCTGCGCCTTCTTGATGACCTGCGCGTACTGTTCGCAGTACTCGGGCTTGCTCGTGTCGTGATACAGAACGCCGGTGAGGAACTTGCCTTCGAGTTGCTCGGCGGTCATCTTGGCGGCGGCCTTCACGGGGACAGAATTGGCCTTCAGGTGCTTCATCATGTCGATGACCGAGCGGAACTTGTTGCGGCGACCGTAGGTGGTCGGGCAGTCGTCGAGCACCTCGATGACGGACATCCCCTTGTGCTGGATGCCCTGAACGATCAGCTTGTCGATCTCGCGCGGGTGGGCGGCGGTGGTGCGGGCCACGAAGGTGGCGCCGGAGCCGATGGCCAGCTTGGAGATGTCGAAGATCGGGTCGGGGTTGCCGTACGGGGTGGTCGAGGCTTTGGCCCCGGTCGGAGTGGCCGGCGAGAACTGGCCGCCGGTCATGCCGTAGATGAAGTTGTTCATCAGTACGTAGGTCATGTCGATGTTGCGACGGCAGGCGTGAATGAAGTGGTTGCCACCGATCGCGACGCCGTCGCCGTCGCCGCCGACGCAGAGCACGGTCATTTCAGGCTTGGCCATTTTGACGCCGGTGGCGAATGCCGCTGCACGGCCATGGGCGGTGTGCAGGGTGCAGGCGTCCATGTAGCCGGGGAGGCGGCTGGCGCAGCCGATGCCGGAGACGATGGCGGTGTTCTTGCGGTCGAGACCGCAGGTGTCCATGGCCCGGATCAGGCCTTTCATGACGATGCCGTGACCGCAGCCGGGGCACCAGATGTGCGGCAGCTTGCCGGGACGGATCGATTTCTCGTAATCGTAAGCCATTAGAGGACCTCCTTGACTTTCGCCATAATCTGCCCGGGGTTGATCGGCTCGCCGTCGACCCGGAACTCCCCAACCACTTCGCAGTTGCCCTTGGCAACGCGCTCGACTTCGTAGATCATCTGGCCGAGGTTCATCTCGGCGACGACGATCGCCTTGCACTGCTTGGCGAGCTCCGCGGTGCGCTTCGCCGGGAACGGCCAGAGGGTCAGGGGACGGAACAGGCCGGCCTTGATCCCTTCCTTGCGCAGTTCGTTGACGGCGTAGCGGGCGGAACGGGAGGTCGAACCGTAGGCCCAGATCAGCACTTCGGCGTCCTTGGTCATGTACTCTTCGTTCTTCTCGATGTCGGCGACGTTGTCCATGACCTTGGCGATCTGGCGGCGCTCTTCGGCGTCGACCAGGCTGGCCTTGGTGGTCGGGAACCCGTCGTCGGCCTTGTTCAGGCCGGTGACATGGAACTTGTAACCTGAGCCGAAGGCGGCCAGCGGCGGAACCTGGCCCTTGGACGCGTCGTAGGGCTTGTAGTCGTCGGGGCCGACGCTCGGAGCCGCGCGGTCGATGACTTCGATTTCACCCGGCTCGGGGAAGACGATGCGCTCGCGCATGTGGCCGACGATCTCGTCGAACAGCACCTGCACCGGCATGCGGTACTTCTCAGCCAGGTTGAAGGCGCGCACGGTCTCTTCGAAGATCTCCTGCACCGAGTTCGGCACCAGGGCGATGGCGGCATGGTCGCCGTGGGTTCCCCACATGGCCTGCATGACGTCGGACTGACCGGGGCCGGTCGGCATGCCGGTGGACGGGCCGCCGCGCATGACGTTGATGATGACGCAGGGGACTTCGGCGATGCAGGCATAGCCGATCAGTTCCTGCTTGAGCGAGACGCCCGGGCCGGAGGTCGCCGTAATCGACTTGGCGCCGGTCAGCGCCGCACCGATGACGGATGCCATCGCGCCGATCTCGTCTTCCATCTGGATGAATTTGCCGCCGACCTTGGGCAGCTCGATGGACAGAACCTCGGCGACCTCGGTCGACGGGGTGATGGGGTAACCGCCGAAGAACTTGGCGCCGGCATAGACTGCACCCATGGCGCACGCTTCGTTCCCCTGTAAAAGAGCAGCTTTTTTTGCCACGTTCACTCTCCTTGTATGGTAATGGATCGATTACTCGTCATGAACCTTGATGGCGAAGTCCGGGCAGAGCAGTTCGCACTGCATGCATTTGATGCAGTCTTCCGGTCGTGGGACAGTGACCATGAAGACATCCATCTCCAGGACATTCTTCGGACAGAATTCGACGCAGATGCTGCAGCCCTTGCAGTTGCGCTCGATGACTTCGAGTCTGGCACCACTCATTCTGTATTGTCTCCTTATGTCTGTTGATAATCGCCGAAATGGCGGTTTTTGCGGCGGAAACATAGCATATGTACTCATGCCGCGCCACAATTAATTTGGTTTATCATATTTTTTTTCAGCGTATTTAGCGTGACTATAAAAAACGCCGTTAAAATGCACTGAATTTCAGGCTGGATATGCAAAGAAGGGCAATGTCACCATTGCCCTTCCTTGGACTCGAAAGTCGCAAAAAGGACTTAGAGCTTGAGGCTGTCTACCAGACCCTTGACCGCAGCAACCGACTTGTCCATCATCGCCTGCTCTTCAGCGTCGAGTTTGAACTCGAGGATCTTTTCCACGCCCTTGCTGCCGAGCACGGTCGGCACGCCGACATAGTAGCCCTTGACGCCGAACTCACCGTTCAGGAAGACACAGGTCGGCAGGACGCGCTTCTGGTCCTTGAGGATAGACTCGGCCATGGCGATGGCCGAAGAGGCCGGGCTGTAGAATGCCGAACCGGTCTTGAGCAGGGCGACAACCTCACCACCGGCGCCGCGGGTGCGCTTGACCATGGCTTCCATGACGTCCTTGGCTTTTTTCTTCGACTTGTACTTCTTCTCGAGCAGTTCCATGACCGGGATGCCCTGCACGCTGGCATAACGGACCAGGGGGACCATGTCGTCGCCGTGGCCGCCGAGGGTCATGGCGTTGACGTCCTTCACCGAGACGCCGAGCTCCCAGGCGATGAAAGCCTTGAAGCGGGCCGAGTCGAGAACGCCGGCCTGGCCGATGACGCGGTTGTACGGGAAGCCGGTGATCTTCTGGCAGAGGGTGACCATGGCGTCAAGCGGGTTGGAGATGACGATGACGAAGGACTTCGGGGCGTACTTCTTGATGCCCTCGGCCACCGAGGTCATGATCTTGGAGTTGACTTCGATCAGGTCATCGCGACTCATGCCCGGCTTGCGGGGGAGGCCGGCGGTGACGATGACGACATTGGCGCCGGCGATGTCGGCGTAGTCGTTGGTCCCCTTGAGTTTGACGTCAAAGCCGTCGACGGGCGCGGCTTCGGCGATGTCGAGGCATTTGCCCTGGGGAAGGCCTTCGACAATGTCGAACAGGACAACATCACCCAGTTCACGCAGAGCACAGAGCTGTGCCAGAACGCCACCAATCTGACCACCACCGATCAAAGCGATTTTTGGTCTTGCCATTGTTCTCTCTCCTTATTCGTGTTGGTTGGAAATTGAAAACCGCTGCCGGGACGATCCGATCGCCCCGGCAGCGCACCTGGATTACATTGCGTCGATGATCGCGTTCAAGGTTGCGCTCGGCCGCATCGCCTGGTCGGCCTTGACCGGATCGAACTTGAAGTAACCTCCGACGTCCACCTTGGAGCCCTGACAGTCGATCAGCTCCTGGTCGATCTTCGCGGCGTTGTCGCGCAGCTGCTTGGCGATCGGGGCGAAGCGCGCCTTCAGTTCGGCGTCGTTGCTCTGGGTAGCGAGGGCTTCGGCCCAGTAAAGGGCGAGGTAGAAGCTGCTGCCGCGGTTGTCGATCTCCTTGACCTTGCGGGAGGGGAGCTTCTGGTTCTCGAGGTACTTGCCGATGCCCTGGTCGAGCGTGTCAGCCAGGACCTTCGCCTTGGGGTTTTTGTCGTTGGTGGCGCAGAGCTCCAGGGAGGGGACCAGGGCGCAGTACTCGCCGAGGGAGTCCCAGCGGATGTGGCCTTCCTTGAGGAACTGCTGCACGTGCTTCGGAGCGGAACCGCCGGCGCCGGTTTCGAACAGGCCGCCACCGTTGATCAGCGGCACGATGGAGAGCATGCGGGCGCTGGTGCCGAGCTCGAGGATCGGGAAGAGGTCGGTCAGGTAGTCCCTGAGCACGTTGCCGGTGACCGAGATGGTGTTCAGCCCCTTGCGGATGCGCTCGAGGGAGAATTTCATGGCGTCGACCGGCGGCATGATGCGCAGGTCCAGGCCCTTGGTGTCGAATTCGGGCAGGTACTTGTTGACCTTCTTGATGATTTCCCGGTCATGTCCGCGCTTTTCGTCGAGCCAGAAGACGGCCGGCTCGCCGGATGCCTTGGCGCGGTTGACCGCCAGCTTGACCCAGTCCTTGATCGGCACGTCCTTGGTCTGGCAGGCGCGGAAGATGTCGCCGGTCTCGACCTTCTGCTCGAGCAGGACCTTGCCGGCGGAGTCGACAATCTGGAAGGTGCCGTTGGACGGGGCGGTGAAGGTCTTGTCGTGGGAGCCGTACTCTTCGGCCTTCTGGGCCATCAGGCCGACGTTGGCGACGCTGCCCATGGTGGCCGGGTTGAACTGGCCGTTGCGTTTGCAGTCCTCGACGATCTCGCGGTACATGGTGGCGTAGCAGCGGTCGGGGACCATGGCGATGGTGTCCTGCAGCTCGTCGGCCAGGTTCCACATCATGCCGCCGTCACGGACGACGTTCGGCATCGAGGCGTCGACGATGACGTCGTTCGGCACGTGCAGGTTGGTGATGTTCTTGCGCGAGTCGACCATGGCCAGCGCCGGCTGCTTGGCGTAGCAGGCGTTGATGTCGGCCTCGATCTCGGCTTTCTTGTCGGCCGGCAGCTTTTTGAGCTTGGCGAGGATGTCGCCCATGCCGTAGTTCGGGTTGGCGCCGATCGACTTGAGGGTGGCGGCGTGCTTGTCGAGGGCGTCCTTGAAGTAGACCGAGACGCAGTGGCCGAAGATGATCGGGTCGGAGATCTTCATCATGGTCGCCTTCATGTGCAGCGACAGAAGGACGCCCTTTTGCTTGGCTTCGGCGGCGGTCGCCTCGAAGAAGGCACGCAACTTCTTCACGTTCATGGTCGAGCTGTCGAGCACTTCGCCGGCCTGCAGCTTGAGGCCGTCCTTCATGACGGTGGTCTTGCCGGCGGCGTCGACGAACTGGATTTTGACGTTGTCGGCCTTGTCCATGGTGACCGACTTCTCGGACTCGTAGAAATCACCGCTTTCCATGTGGGCGACGCGGCACTGGGAAACCTTCGGCCAGTCCTTCATCATGCGGTGCGGGTTCTTCTGGGCGAACTGCTTGACCGAAGCGGCGGCGCGGCGGTCGGAGTTGCCTTCACGCAACACCGGGTTGACTGCCGAGCCGAGACATTTGGCGAAGCGGGCCTGCAGTTCCTTCTCCTCGGGGGTGTTGGCCTCTTCAGGGTAGCTGGGGATGTCGTAGCCCTTTTCCTGAAGCTCCTTGATGCAGTCCTGCAGCTGGGGGATAGAGGCGCTGATGTTGGGGAGCTTGATGACGTTGGCCGCGGGGGTCTTGACCAGCTCGCCGAGCTGCGAGAGGTAGTCGGGGATGCGCTGCTCAGGCTTGAGGTTTTCGGGGAAGTTGGCGATGACGCGGCCGGCGAGGGAAATATCCATCGTCTCGACCTCGACGCCGGTTCCCTTGGTGAAGGCCTGAACGACCGGCAGGAACGCATAGGTCGCCAGGGCAGGTGCTTCGTCAATTTCGCTCCAGATGATCTTTGATGCCATGTCTCTCTCTCCTTGGGTAGTTATGCAAGATTCGCCGTAAGGCGGAATGAACGGTTGTTCCCGTCAACAACGTTTTATCCGGGAAAAGTTGCTGTATGGCGGCACACGGTCATCTGCCGGTAGTTTTTGGCTCTCTGCCGAAACAGTTTGAGTTTGAGCTCGGAAGCGTACTTCCCGGACGCCGCAAGGTGTATACAGTATGCAAACGAAAAGGAGGGTGTCAAGGAAAAAGTGCGGGTTTTTTTCCGCAGGTAGAGGGCTTGTAGGTTAATGAAAAGGAAACGCTATTTTACTGCTTGCGGGGTGTCTTGTCGGGCGCATGGGGCGGGACGGGGAATATGTCTGATTCGCGTGCCTTCTGGCGGGCTTGTTCCAGCTCTTCGGCCGTCATGTCGCGGCGGATATGAAGCATCTGTCCCGGGAATATCTGGCGGGGATCCTTGATCTGGTCACGATTGGCCTGGTAGAGGAGGGGCCACAGCAGGCCGTCGTTGTAGACCTGCGGCTTCGCGGAGATAATCCAGAGATTCTCGCCGTCGCCGACCCGATACGTGGTCGCCGGCTGTGGTGTTTCCGGTTTGCGTTGCGGGGCAGGCTTGGGTGTTTGCGGCTTGGTTGTCTCGACCTGAAGCGCCTCGGCCTGAATCTTCTGGGCTTCGGCCTGTCGGGCAGCTTCCGCTTCGCGGGCGAGACGGGCAGCTTCTTCCTGTTTGGTTTTGAGCTCTTCCGTAATGACGGCAGCCCTGCGGGCGTGCTGCATGGAGAAGCGAAGCGATGCGCGCGCTGCCTTGTAGTCGGTTTCCTTGATCGATGCCCTTGCATCGCTCAGGGCTTCCTCGGCCGCGCCGAATTCTGTCGGGGCATAGTCAGGCGCCTGCAGGGCGCGGGCGTAGTTGACCATGTATTCGACGGCGTCCAGTTCCTGGTATGGCGGCTTGGCGCAACCGCCCAGCAGGGCGGCTGCAACCAGCAGGATGAAGCAATGTCGCATGACACGATTCATTCATTCCGTCCGTAACTTACTGCTACCTGGGTTGCGTGGCCAGGCGGATGCCGAGCTCGCGCAGCTGCTTTTCGGCCACGACCCCCGGGGCTTCGGACATCAGGCAGGTGGCTTTCTGGGTCTTCGGGAAAGCGATGACATCGCGGATCGAGGTGGCGCCGGTCAGGATCATCATGACCCGGTCCAGACCGAAGGCGATGCCGCCGTGGGGTGGGGCGCCGAATTCCAGGGCGTCGAGCAGGAAGCCGAACTTCTGACGTGCCTCGTCTGCGCCGATGCCGAGCAGGTCGAACATGCGGCTCTGTACCGTCTGGTCGTGGATACGGATGCTGCCGCCGCCGATCTCGGAGCCGTTGAGGACCAGGTCGTAGGCCTTGGCGCGCACCTTGCCGGGGTCTGTGTCGAGCAGGGCGATGTCCTCGTCGAGCGGCGCCGTGAACGGGTGATGAACGGCGACGTGGCGGTTGGCCTCGGCATCCCATTCGAGCAGCGGGAAGTCGGTGACCCAGATAAACTTGTAGGTGTTGGGGTCGGCCAGTCCGAGTCTGTTGCCGAGATGGCCGCGCAGGCGGCCGAGGGATTCGTTGACCATCGATCCTTTGCCGGCGCCGAACAGCAGCAGGTCGCCCGGTTGCGCGGCGAGCGCCGCGGTGAGGTCACGCAACTCCTCTTCGGAGAAGAACTTGGCGATCGGCGACTGCCAGGTGCCGTCTTCCTGGACCTTGACCCACGCCAGTCCCTTGGCGCCATAAATCGCCACGAAGCTGGTGAAATCGTCCAGGTCCTTGCGCGAGAAGGTCGCGCCGCCCTTGACGTTGAAGGCCTTGACCAGGCCGTCGCTCGCGGCCGCCTCGGCGAAGACCTTGAAGCCACAGCCTCTCACGCGCGCGGTGAGGTCGACCAGCTCCATGCCGAAGCGCAGGTCGGGATTGTCCACCCCGAAGCGGTGCAACGCCTCGGCATAGGTCATGCGTGGCATGGGCAGGGGGACGTCGAGGCCGATGGCCGTCTTGAATATTTTGGCGATCAGACCCTGCATGATGGTCATGACGTCTTCGCGGTCGACAAACGACATTTCACAGTCGATCTGCGTGAATTCAGGCTGGCGGTCGGCGCGCAGGTCCTCATCGCGGAAGCAGCGGGCGATCTGGAAATAGCGGTCGTAACCGGAGACCATCAGCAGCTGTTTGAAAAGTTGCGGTGATTGCGGCAGGGCGTAGAAGTTGCCGGGGTTGACGCGGCTCGGCACCAGGTAGTCGCGTGCCCCTTCCGGGGTACTCTTGGTGAGCA
>JBFIMV010000011.1:0-19070 GCA_041611575.1 Desulfuromonadales bacterium
GTCAACTGGCTGCGCCAGAAATGACGGGCGAGGTAGCGTCCGTGCAGGCCGGTGAAGAACGCCTCGCTGCGGAAGCGCCCGAGGCCGAGCAGGGCGCCGATGCCGATCTTGCGCAGGCCGGCGGCGCCGGCGCGTTCTGGGGTCGCCAGCCGCCAGGCGTAATCGCGCTTCATGCCGTAAGGGTGCATCTCGGCATAGAGTTTTTGGTCGTAGGTCTCCTGGTAGATGGTCAGGGCATCGACCCCGGCAGCGACCGTGCGCGCGTATTCGGCCTCGCTCATCGGGAAGACCTCGATGCCGATCGACGAGAAGAGCGGCCGGATGCGGGTGGCGGCGGCGACCAGGTAGTCGACGTCGGCAGCCTTGGGGGCCTCGCCGGTCAGCAGCAGGATGTGACGGAAGCCCTGGTCGGCCAGCACCCGGGCGTCGTTCTCGATTTCGTCGAGATTCAGGGTGCGGCGGGCCACCTGGTTGTCGGCGGAAAAGCCACAGTAGCGGCAGCCGTTGTGGCACTCGTTGGAGAGGTAGAGCGGGGCGTAGAGCAGGATGGTGTTGCCGAAGCGGCGCCGGGTGATCTTGTGGGCCTTCTGCGCCATGGGCTCGAGATAGGCCGCGGCCGCCGGCGAGAGGAGCGCCATGAAATCGGTCTCGGTCAGTCGTTCGGTGCCCAGGGCGCGTTCCACGTCGGCCGGCGTCCTGGCGTCGATCTCGGCCTCGACCTGGTCGGGGCTGAAGCGTTGGATGATATCGAGAAAGCTCATGCTCGCAGAAACCTTTGCAGGGTGATCTAGCCGTTTTATTCGTTTCTTAAAAAGCCGGTCAGCGGACTGGACGCCTCTGCCCGGTCACGCTGTTCACCCAGGCCGGCGAGGAACGCCTCGCGCCCGGCCTCGACCCCCTTTTTAAAGGCGACGCCCATGGCGCCGGGGTTGCGGGCCACGGCGAAGGCGGTGTTGACCAGTACGGCATCGGCCCCCATCTCCATCGCTTCGGCGGCGTGCGACGGCGCGCCCAGGCCGGCGTCGACCACCACCGGCACGATCGCCTGTTCGATGATGATGGCGATGCCGTCGCGGGTGCGCACCCCCTTGTTGGTGCCGATCGGCGCACCGAGCGGCATGACCGTGGCGGTGCCGGCCTCCTGCAGGTGCTTGGCAAGGACCGGGTCGGCGTTGATGTAAGGGAGGACGATGAAACCTTCCCTGACCAGGATTTCAGCGGCCTTGAGGGTTTCGATCGGATCGGGGAGCAGGTAGTAGGGGTCGGGGGTGACCTCGAGCTTGACCCATGGTTCGCAACCGGCGGCGCGGGCCAGGCGGGCGAGACGCACGGCCTCGTCGGCGTTGCGGGCGCCGCTGGTGTTGGGCAGGAGCAGGTATTTCTGCCGATCGATGTGGTTGAGCAGGCTGTCCTGCGGGTTGTCGATGTCGACCCGGCGCAGGGCGACGGTGACGATCTCGCAGCCCGAACCTTCCATCGCCGCGACCATCGCCGCGTTGGAAGAAAATTTGCCGGTGCCGACCATCAGGCGTGAAGAGAATTCCCTGCCGGCGATTACCAGTTTATCCATGCTAACCTCTAAGGGAAAGGAACGCGTCTCTCGTCCCGGGTTTTATCCTCCGCCGACCAAATGCACGATTTCCAGCGTGTTGCCGTCGTGCAGGCGCACCTCGGCGAGGCGCTGCCGCGACACGATATTACCGTTGAGTTCCACCACGACCTGGCGACAGTCAAGCCGCAGCTGGTTGAGGAATTCCTCGATGGTTATCTCCATGGCCAGTTCGCGGGGTTTGCCGTTGAAAATGATCTGCATGGTCAGTCTTTACTCCGATATGGGGTCCAGCCCGAGCAGCAGGCGCAGGATGGCGTTCGCCTGGTGGTGCGCGGCGACGCCGACCCGGGGTGCCATCAGGCCGGTTCCGGGCGCGGCGGCGGTGCTGCCGTCACCACACAGGTACAGGTTGGCGGCTGCCCGCCGGGTGATGACGCCGTTGGCCGGTCCGTAGCCGGCCATGCCCGAACCGGCGATGACCGGCCGCTCGGGGAATCGGGACAGGAACGTCTCGATCAGCATCGCCTTCTGCTCCGCCTGGTCGAAGGCCTCCGCCAGGACCTGGACCTGGCCGAAGACTTCGGGGATGTTCCCGGGCGTCAGGCGCAGGTGGCAGGCGGTCACCCGGACGTGGGGGTTGATGCGCGCCAGGTTGTCGCGCAGGGCGTAGACTTTCGGCAGGCCGATCTGGTCGACAAAATACTGCTGCCGATTCAGGTTCGACGGTTCGATGATGTCGAAGTCGGCAACGATCAGGTGGCCGACACCGGTGCGCACCAGGGCGACGGCGATCGCCGAACCAAGCCCGCCCACGCCGGCGATGCCGACCGTCGCATCCTTGACCCGGGCATGCACCCCGGGTGTATGGCGGGCGGTCAGCAGGGCATCGAACTCTTCTGCTGCGGGGACCTCGCCGCGACGGATCAGGACGACCTGGTCGCCATCGTTGACGACGGCTTCGGCCCTGGCGGGGAACCCGTTGACGATCAACAGGTCGGCGCCCGGCTTGACGCGGTCGCGCAGCGCACCGAGCGTTTCGCCGGCGGCAATATCATGACTCTGTTCGTTGACCTTGATGTGCATAAACGTCGAGAGCCGCACAATGGCGGCTCCTCCCGGAAGGTTTCTCCCGAAATTTGCGCCGCTTCCCTACGCCGGCATAACCCGGATCAGGTTCGAGGGGTCGTCCGCCAGGCAGACTCTCAGTAGAGACTACTCCCCCAGGGCGTTTACATGTTTTGTCCGCAAAGAGTAACAGGTGACACTTTGCGGGTCAACTGCAATCCCGCCTTTTCGGTTGTCTTGCCGGCGGGCTTCGACTAGGATGAAATTGCCTGTCCAGCCAGGCGTGGAATACGTTGACCGAAAGGATTATGGCGGATGAGTGTTTCCAACCGCTTTCGCGAGATTGCAAGAGAAGTCGTTGAATTCCAGGCCGTTCTCGAAGCGCAGAGCGAGACGGCCGGCAAGGGGCGCAAGCCGGTGGGCAAGGCGGGCGAATGCCTTCAGGAATGGGTCGACCAGGTAGGAGATATCCCCCGCAAGAGCCTCGAATTCAAGCTGACGCCGGTTCTGCTCAAGGCCCATAATTTTCTCGACCGCGCCCGCCTGTCCTTCGAGGAGGATAATCGTGACGCCCTGGCTTCGTCCACCTGGGAGCTGCAGCAGAAGATTTACCGTCTGCTGAACGATATCTGATCGGGCCGACCGGATTCCGCCGTCATTGGCGACTCCGGATTCTGTGCCCCTGGGAATACCCGGACCGCCAGCCGGGGCTTGATGCCCCGGCTGAATTGCGCCGGGACGAGGTTGCCGGGAATGTACGCCAAATCGCCTTCACTGCTGCAGCGCCTGAGTTCGGTCGGCATCGAACTGTTGCGCGACGCCTTGCGGACCAGCGTTGAGCTCTTCAGAATCATTATCCCGATCAGTGTCGTCACCCGCCTGCTGCAGCAATGGGGGGTGGTCGACCAGTTCGGTACGCTGCTCGGACCGGTCATGGAGCTGGTCGGGCTCCCCGGCCAGATCGGCCTGGTCTGGGCGACGGCAATGCTCACCAACCTGTATGGCGGCATGGTGGTCTTCGCCTCGGTCGCTCCCGGACTCGAACTTACCACGGCCCAGGTGACGGTATTGACGACCATGATGCTGGTCGCTCACGGGTTGCCGGTGGAGCTGCGCATCGCCCAGAAGGCCGGCACCCGCTTCCGCGCCATGGCCGTGCTGCGCATCGGCGGGGCGTTGTTCCTTGGCGCGCTGCTGAATCTGTTTTACCGTTTGACCGGGACACTGCAGGGGGCGAACCAGGCGCTTTGGAGCCCGCCGCCGGTCGATCCGGCGTGGACTGCCTGGCTGCAGGCGGAGCTGCGCAACGTCATCTCTATCTTCGCCATCATTCTCACGCTCATGGCGCTGTTGCGGCTGCTCAGGCATCTCGGCATCACCGACCTGATGACCCGCCTGCTGGAGCCGGTCCTGGGGTTGCTCGGCATGGGGCGCGCGGCCGCACCGCTGGCGATCGTCGGCATGACCCTGGGGCTGACTTACGGTGGCGGGTTGATCATCCGCGAGGCACGGTCCGGGCGGTTGAGCGAGAAGGACATCTTTTGCTCTCTGGCGTTGATGGGGCTGTGTCACAGCCTGATCGAGGATACCCTGGTCATGGTGTTGCTCGGCGGTCACCTCTCCGGCACCCTCTGGGCCCGCCTGGTCTTCTCGCTGGCGGTTGTCGCCCTGCTCGGCAGGTTGATCACCCTGTTGCCGCAGGCCGTTGTCGAACGCTACCTGGTGCGACGGGCGGTTCCCGGCGGGATCAAGCAAAAGGTTGCCGTATAGAGAGCCGTGGCCCGCCCGGCTCAGGCTGACAGGCCCGCCTCGATGACGCCGGCAACATAGAGAGCGGAGACCAGGATGGTCAGGCAGAGCTGGATGTGCTGCGAAGCCGTGAAACGCTGGAGATTCTGGAAGACCCTGGAAACCCTTCCCTGCGTGAGGTCTTCGGCAACCAGGCTGTGGGCGCTCAAGGGGATTGCCGCGGCGAGAACGATCGCCGGGACTTCAAACATGCCGTGCGGCACGATCATCCCCAGCACGGTCTGTAGTGAACCAAACACAAACTGCCCCGCAGCGACCATGCTGCCGATCATGATGCCGAAGAAGGTCATGGCCAGCATGGGCGCAAAGTAGAGGCAAAAGCCGACGATTATCAGACGAGGGTTCTCGATGTGACGACAGCCGGGCAGAAACCGCAAACGTTTTGCGGACGCGTCCCGCTCGAAAGACCGGCGGATGATCCGCGGGTAGCCCGGCCAGCGGTGTGGATTGTAGAACATGACCAGGAACAGGGTGGAAACGATCAGCAGTGCGACGAAAGTATTACAGATGAAGATACCGTAGGCCAGGGGCAGCCCCAAAATGGCGCCGTAGGCGACGAGAGGGCCGCCGACATAGCGGAGTCCCGCTGTTGTGATTCCAAGGACTTCATAGGGACTGACAAGCCCGATGTATGAGAGACAGACGATAAGGGCATAGGTTGCGACCGCTGAAAGAAACAGCCTGGAGAGCAGGTCGTGCCAACACCTGAAGATTGTGACGTAATAGGACTCGCGCACATTCGCTCCTTACTTCCTCCTGTCTTCATTCTAACGCCCATGCCGCCTTCCTGCAACCTGGCCTCACATGCGCGCGAGGGCTGTTTGCCAGCGTGTCAGCAACTCCTGCCGCCAGGCCGGATCTGCTCCGGGAGCGAACGACCGGTCCTCCTGCCAGAAGGCAACCAGTTCCGCCTGGTCGCTCCAGAAGCCGACCGCCAGTCCGGCCAGCATGGCCGCACCCAGGGCCGTCGTCTCCACGGTCAAGGGTCGAGACACGGATCGTTCGATCAGGTCCGCCTGCATCTGCATCAGCAACCCATTCTGGGTGGCGCCGCCGTCCACCTTGAGGACCGATCCCGCCGCGCCGCGGTCGTCGGCCATCGCCATGACCAGATCGTAAACCTGTAGGGCAATCCCCTCCAGTGTGGCGCGGGCCAGGTGGGCGGCGGTGGTGCCGCGGGTCAGGCCGGTGATCTGGCCGCGCGCCTCGCTGCGCCAGTGCGGCGCGCCGAGACCGGTCAGTGCCGGGACGAAGACGATGCCGCCGCTGTCCGGCACCTGCCTCGCCAGCGCTTCTATGTCCTGTGACGATTTGATCAGGCCGAGCCCGTCGCGCAGCCACTGCACGGCCGCTCCGGCGATAAAGGCGCTCCCCTCGAGGGCATAAGTGGTGAGGCCGCCGACCTGCCAGGCGACGCTGGTCAGGAGGCCGTGCTGGCTCAAGATCGGCCGCTCGCCGATATTCTCCAGGATGAAGGCGCCCGTGCCATAGGTGCACTTGGACTGTCCGGGGGCGAAACAGGCCTGGCCGAAGAGGGCGGCCTGCTGATCACCGGCCATGCCCGCGACCGGGATGCCGTCGGGGAGAAAGTCGAGCCCGCTTGTCTTGCCGTAGACCCCCGACGACGGCACGATTTGCGGCAGGATGGTGCGTGGCACGCCGAGCGGTTCGAGCAGCTCGTCGTCCCATGCCAGGGTTTCGAGGTTCATCAGCAGGGTCCGTGAGGCATTGGAGACATCCGTAACGTGGCTGGCGCCGCCGGTCAGGCGCCAGACGAGGAAAGCATCGACGGTGCCGAAGGCGAGCTCGCCGTTTTCGCTCCGTCTTTTCAGCCCCGCATCCTGCTCGAACAGCCAGGTCAGCTTGGTGCCCGAGAAGTACGGGTCGAGGACCAGGCCGGTACGGCTGCGGAAATGATCCTCAAGCCCGGCAGATTTGAGCTGCCGGCAGATGTCCGCCGAGCGGCGGCATTGCCAGACGATGGCGTTGGCTGCCGGCTTGCCGCCGGCGCGCTCCCAGAGCACAGTGGTTTCACGCTGGTTGGTGATGCCGACCGCCGCGATCTGCCCGGCTGATATGCCGCTGCTCTCGAGCAGCGAGACGATCGCCTGGCGCACCGACGCCCAGATCTCCTCCGGGTCGTGCTCGACCCAGCCCGGCTGCGGGAAGTGCTGGGGGAAGTCGACCGTCTGCTGGGCGTGGACCCGCAGGTCATGGCCGACCAGCAGGGCGGTCGAACCGGTCGTTCCCTGGTCGATGGCGAGGATGTAGTCGGTCATGTCGGGCTCCGGCGTTTAAAGAGAGGTGCGAGGCGCGAGGTGCGAGGTGCGAGAAAACCTTATTGCTCCGGCTCAATCAGTATAGGCAGGCAGACGGAACAGTCAAGGTGGCATGATTGTTGCTGTTTTGAGTCAGGATGTTTTCCGCATTGGAATGGCCGTAAGGCGCTGTGGCGTAATTTCGAACTGATTGGATGATGCGATGCACAGACGACTGAAGAACATCTTTTACGAAGTCCGCGACCCCGTCCTCGGCTGGGACGACATCGGCGGCTACGCCGACGTCAAGGAGACCCTGCGCGAGATGGTCTGCCTGCCGCTGAAAAAGCCGGAGATGATCCGCAGGCACAACCTCGGCATCCCGGCCGGCGTCATGCTCTGGGGGCCGCTCGGCACCGGCATCACCATGCTTGCCGAGGCCTGCGCCATGGACGCCGGGGTCAGCTTCGTCTACGTCTCCGGCCAGGAGATGCTCGGCAAGCACGACGAGCTGGTGGAGGCTTTCGACTGCGCTGTCCACGAAGCGCCGTGTGTCCTTTTCATCTCCGACTGCGAGTGGCTCTGCCCGCGCGCCGGCTGCGATTACGACTGGAGCCCCGGCAACCGCCGGGCGATCCCGCCGACCTTCGCCGACAAGGAGCTGAGCCGGCTGTTCATCGAGCAGGTCGATCGCATCAACCAGGTCGAGGGGGTGATGCTGCTCGGTTCCTGCTACCGCATCGACACCGTCGACCAGGCGGTCATCAAGGAGAAGAAGCGCTTCAACCGCAAGGTCTTCGTCCACCCGCCGACCGTCGAGGACCGGCGCGGCATGCTCGACATCTACATGGACAAGATGCCGAACCTCGAAGCCGGCATCGACCGCGACGAGCTGGCGCGCCTGGCGGAAGGCTACGTCGGCTGGGACATCGAAAGCCTCTGCAAGCGCGCCACGGTCAACGCCATCAAGACCGATTCGGAGATCGTGACCCGTGAGCATTTCCTCCGTTCCCTCAAGGAGGTGCGGCAGTTCCTGACACCGGACATGGTCAGGAAATATCACGAGATACGGGATACCGACTGCCCGCATCATTACGAGTTCTGATGACCGACGCGACCGACCTCTTCGAGCTTATCCGTGCCCGTCACGGTCACTACTGCCCGATGAGCACGCTCGGCGGGCGTCTGGGACTGGCGGCGATGCAGGCGCTGGGGTCTGTTGCCGCTGAGCTGGTGGCGACCTATCACATCGATACCTGCGCGGCAGACGGCATCGCCCTGGCGACCGGCTGCCTCCCCGAAGAGGGCCGGCTGTCGATCTGCAACGACGGCCGGCACCGGCTTGAACTGCGTTTCGCTGAAGGGCAGGGGGTCTGCGCCGAGCTGACCGCGGCGGCGCTGGAACAGGCAGCCGTCTGCCGCCTCCGGCTCGACGCCGGAGAGGCGCCCGACCTGGTGCTGGCCGCGTTGCGCAACGCCCCGGCAGAGGAGCTGATGGTTGTCAAGTCTTTGATCGCAGGGAACGCCGATGCCTGATTCGATCCTCGTGCAGATGCTGACCGTGATCTGGGAGGAAATCACCAAAATGTGGTGGTTCTTCCTGCTGGCGATCGTGCTGGTCGGCGTGATCAAGGGCTACAAGCTTGATCTGCGTCTGCGCGACACCATCAACCGCGCCGGCTCCTGGGGGATCGTGGTCGCGGTCGGCGTCGGCATGGTCTCGCCGCTCTGTGCCTGCGGCATCCTGCCGATCGTCATCACCCTGGCGATGGTGCAGACGCCGCTCGCGCCGCTCATGGCGTTGCTGGTGACCTCGCCGGTGATGGGGCCGGACGCCCTGATCCTGACCTGGAGCGCGCTCGGTACGGAGTGGGCCGTCCTCAAGGTGGCCGGCGCAGCAATCCTCGGCCTCAGTGCCGGACTGGTGACCCAGATGCTGGTCAACCAGGGCTACCTGGCCGGCGACCTGATTCGCCTCAAGCCGAAGTACAACCCCGACGGCAGCCTGGCCACGGCGAAGGAGATCGGCGCAGAAGCCGGCATCCACGTCAAGTCGATGACCATCGTGCCGCGCGCCAGTCGCCTGCGCTTCATCTTCGATCGCACTCTGGATGCCGGCCTGTTCGTCGGCAAGTTCCTGCTGCTGGCGATCGTGCTGGAAGCGATCATCGTCACCCTGGTGCCGATCTCCTGGATCACCGCCCTGGTCGGCCAGAAAAGCTTCCTTTCGGTCCTGATGGCGGCGGTCATCGGCCTGCCACTGCCTGCCAATCAGATCCCGATCATCCCGATCCTGGCCGGCCTGCTGCAGCGCGGCATCGATCCGGGAGCGGCCCTGACCCTCCTGCTGGCCGGGCCGGTTTCGAGTCTGCCGGCCATCATCGCCCTCGCCGGCATGTTCCGCCGGCGGGTGCTGGTGGTTTTCCTCGGCGTCAGCCTGAGCGTTTCGGTCCTGCTCGGCTGGTTGTACCAGTTGTTGGGCTGATGGACTTCCGCCGTCGGGGAGAGCCTTCCTTGACGGCATTCTGACATATACCGGTGAGTGCACCATGCAGCGTTCCCTCAAATCGACCTGTCTGCCGAAAATTCTGACCGGGATGATGCTCCTGCTCGGACTGGCGGGCTGCGCCGTCCCGCCTTCCGGGCAGGCACTGCCGGATCCGCAGCCGGCCGTCCCGGCGACGACCTGGCTGAAGGACGCCGAGATCGCAGCCGATACGGTCTGGTCGGGGAAAATCGTCATCGACGGTTCGGTCAAGGTGTTCAAGGGCGCGACCCTGACCATCGCGCCGGGGACCGACATCGCCTTCGTGCGGCGCGACGCCGACGCCGACGGCCTCGGTGATGGCGTCCTGATCGTCGAGGGCCGCCTGGTCGCCGTCGGCACCCGCCACCAGCCGATCCGCATCCGCAGCGCCGCGGAAAACCCGGCGCCCGGCGACTGGCTGGAGATCCGTGTCGACTTCTCCCAGGAAGTGCACCTGCGCTACTGCGAGATCCGCGACTCGGCCTACACGCTGCACGCCCATTTCACCCGCGGCGTGGTCGAAGACTGCTGGATTCATCACAACATCGACGGCTGCCGCCTGGGGCAGGCGAACTTCGTCTTCCGCCACAACCTGATCGAGCACAACAGCGGCAAGGGGATCAATTTCCGCAACTCCCGGGTCGAGGCGCACCACAACATCCTGCGGCACAACGGTTCGGGGGTCTTCCTCTTCGAAAGCGACCGTGACTTCTCCATCCATCACAACAACTTCCACGACAATCTCGACAACCTCCGCCTCGGCGATTTCTACACCGGCGATGTCGCCCTGGCCGACAACTGGTGGGGGACCGCCGACGTTGCGGCCGCCGGAGAGACGATCTACGATCAGAAGAAGGATGAAGCCGTCGGCCGGGTGACGATCGCGCCGGCAACGGCATGGATCACGGGGGCCGGGCCGCGCGACGGGCTGGAGCTCCATGCTGCCTGGCAGTACGCCACGGCGGGCTTTATCGACGCCGACCCGGTTGCCGTCGACGGACGGCTCTACGTCGCCAGCTGGGATGGCGCCCTGCATGTCCTCGACCCGCAGGGTCAGCGACTCTGGGTGCGCCCGCTCGGTGACACCCTCGACGCCACGCCGGCCCTGGCCGACGGCAAAATTTTCCTGCAAACCTGGAGCCGCGCGGTCCATGCCCTCGATGCCGTCACCGGGCGTACGCTCTGGCGTTTCGATTATGCCCCGTCGCGGGCCGACGATCACCGCCAGGCCAGCCCCCTCGTGGTCGACGGCCTGGTGCTGGTGCCGGCCTGGAACGGCACCCTTTTCGCTCTTGACCGCGCCACCGGCGATCTCCGCTGGAGCTTCGCCGGCGGGCAGCCGCTGCGGGCGGCGCCTGCCCTGGACGGCGACATGCTCTACCTGGCCGCGGGTGACGGCACACTCTCGGCCCTGGCGACCGACGGGACCCTGCGCTGGCAGCATCGGCTCGCGGCCCCGCTCTTGTCGACGCCGGCGGTGACAGTGGACGGCATCGTGGTCGTGAGTCGCGAAGGCCGGGTCCAGGCCCTGTCCCGCGACGGTTCGCCCCTCTGGCAGCGTGACCTGGGCGAACCCTGTTATTACGGTGCGCCGGTGTACCAGGCAGATGCTGTATTCATCGCGACCGCCGGCGGGGGGCTGTGGAAACTCAATGCGAAGACCGGGGGCGTCCTCTGGCGGGTTGAGCTGGCCGGACCGTCCTACGCCACGCCGCTGATCGCTGACGGCCGTGTCTTCATCGGTGACAACAGCGGCGCCCTGCAGGTCTTCGGCGCTGACAGCGGTGCTTTGCTGGCCCGTGTCGCGCTCGGCCGTGATGTGCAGGGACGCCCCCTGCTCTGGGCGGGCCGCCTGCTGGTCGGCAGCCGTGACCACAAAATCCATGCTTTTGACCTGGTGGATAGTCCTGCGCCTTGAACGACTCGTCCCTGACACAACGAGCCGGTCGCGATGTCCGTTGGGGGGTGCTGCTGCTCTGCCTCGGTACCCTGATGTACGAGCTGATCCTGACACGGATCTTCTCGGTGCTGATGTGGTACCACTTCGCCTCCATGGCGATCTCCCTGGCCCTGTTCGGTATGGGGGTCGCCGCCCTGACGGTGCAGCTGCGTCCCCGCTGGTTCCAGGGGGGGGACGCGCGTTTCCTGGCGGCACGCGGCGCAGTGCTGTTCGGCCTGAGCGTGGCGCTCTTCTTCGGCGTCTTCGGCGTCTTCCGTTGGCAGCCGCAGCTCGGCTTCAAGGTCCTGTCGTTCTTCCACCAGCCTTTTTACCAGCCCTTTCAGCAGGGTTTCCATGATAGCAGCCTGCCTCCCGGCATGCTGGTCGCCCTGACGGTCCTCTACCTGGTGACCGCGCTGCCGTTCTTCTGCGCCGGTGTCTCCCTGACAGCCCTCTTCGGCCGCTACCATGCCGATTTCAGCCGTCTCTACTATTACGATCTGATCGGTGCCGGCACCGGCTGCCTGCTGATCATCCTGCTCCTCAAGCTGCTCGGCGGCATCACCGCCCTGCTGGTGATCGCGGCAGTGGGAGTCGTGAGCGGCCTGCTGCTCCTCCCCCGCGATGTCGCCGCTGTCCACCGCCTTGGGGCTGTCCTGCTGTTGGCGGCGCTGGTCGTACTCGGTTGTGTGCACTATGCCACCGGTTTTGCGGAAATCCGCTTCGTGCGCGGTCGCTACGAGCCGAACCTGCTCTGGAGCGAGTGGAACTCCTTTTCGCGGGTGGCGGTCTACCCGGCGGAAGGGGAGGCGATGGATCGCGCCTGGGGGCTGTCGCGCAGCTACCGCGGGCCGATCCCCGACCAGCTGGGGATGGTCGTCGACGACACCGGCTACACTACCATGTACCGCTGGGACCGTGCCGCCGACCTCGGCTTCTTCCGCAGCAACGTCATCGGCCTGGCCTACCGTCTCAAGGAGACGCCGTCCGCCCTGATCATCGGCCCGGGCGGCGGCAAGGACGTGCTCACCGCGCTGGCCCATGAGGCCCGGCAGATCACCGCGGTCGAGGTCAACGGCCTGATCGTCGATGCGGTCAACGACCGTTTCGGCGGCATGACCGGCGAACTCTACCGTCACCCGCTGGTGCGCACCGCGGTTGACGAGGGGCGCAGCTTCATCCGCCGCGACGCCAACCGCTACGACATCATCCAGGCTTCCGCGGTCTTCGGGCGCATGGCGCCGGCGGCCGGGGCCTTCACCCTGTCCGAGAACAACCTCTACACCCTCGAGGCCTTCACCGATTACTGGAACCACCTCGAGGATGACGGAATCCTGACAATCTCCCGCTTCATCTTCGAGCGGGAGACCCTGCGCCTCGTATCCCTCGGGCTGGCCCTGCTGCAGCAGCAGGGGATCGCCGACCCGGCCGCCCACATTGCCGTGGTGCGGGAACGGGGCCTGGCCAACTTCATGCTCAAGCGCACGCCGTTCACGGCTGAAGAGCTGATGCGCCTGCGCGACCTGATGAACGACCTCGAGTTCCAGGCCGTCTTCCTGCCGGACCGGCGTGACGGTAGCGGGGCGTTTCACGATCTGATCCGGGCGAACGGCAGCGACGCCTTCTACGCCGACTTCCCCTTCGATATCCGCCCGGTGACCGATGACCGGCCGTTTTTCTACTACATGCTCAAACCTGCCGATTTTATGAAACTTTTGAGTTTTTCGGGGAAGGGCATGTTCGAAGACAGGGCGATCCTGACCCTGCGCAACCTGCTGGTCGTGGTGAGCGCCTGTGTCGCGCTCTTCCTGGTCCTGCCCCTGCTGCTCTGGCGGCGCGAGGGCTTGCGAGAGAGGGGGAGTGCCTGGCGGGTGGCGTATTTCGCATGCCTCGGCCTCGGCTTCATGTTCATCGAGATCGGCCTGCTGCGGCGCTTCATCCTCTTCCTCGGCCCGCCGATCTATTCCCTCGCCGTGATCCTCTGCTCCCTGCTGGTCTTTTCCGGCATCGGCGCGCTGCTCTCGGCGCGGTTGTCGCAGGCGCGGCTGCGCCAGCGGCTGACCTTGATCCTCTTGGCACTGGTCTTGCTCTCAATTGCCTATGTCTTCGGACTCCCCTTCCTGCTCGATCCGTGGCTCGGCCTGCCGGTGGCGGCGCGCTGCCTGATCGCCGGCCTGCTGCTCGGCCCGCTCGGGCTGCTGATGGGGATGCCGCTGCCGCTCGGCATGCGCCTGTTTCATGCCGACAACGCCGCCGTCCCCTGGAGCTGGGGGGTCAACAGCGCGACCAGCGTGCTCGGCGTGATCCTGGCCGCGGTGGTGTCGATGAATCTCGGTTTCAACTTCACCCTGCTGGTCGGCACGGGGCTGTACCTGCTGGCGCTGCTGCCGGTGTTGAGGGCGAGTGCTGAGCGATGAGCGATGAGTGCTCGGTCGTGACGACGATGGTGAAAGACCGGCAGATATGATGAAGTTTTCTCTGCGCATATGCCTGCTGCCGACCATGCTGCTGACTTGCCTCCTGGCCGGCTGTGCGCCGGAAGGAGAGGGCGGCCTGGAAGGGCGCCTGCTCTTTCAGGACAAGCCGCTGGCGGCGGCGCAGGTCGAGATCTACCTGCGTGCCGTCAAGGACCGTTCGGTGCAGCCGTTTGCGGTCGCAACCACCGACGCCAAAGGCAGCTACCGGGTGACCTTGCCGGAAGGGCGATATTTCGTGATCGGCAAGAAGCGCGAGACGACGACCGACGGCCGCACACGAATGCTGATGGGCGAGTCGCCCGGCAACCCGCATGACGTGACGCGCGGTGTGTCCCGCATCGCCGGCTTCAACCTGCGCGAGATGGGTCGCGAGAAGCTGGCCGCCGCCGACGCCCGCCTGTCCGGGCGTGTCACCCACCAGGGGAAGGGGATCGCCCGGGCGTTCGTTTATATCTACACCGCGACCGAGGGCGAGCTGATGGGGCCGTCCTACGGCGAGGCGGTGCAGACCGATGCCGACGGCGGGTTCTCCGTCGAACTGCCGGCCGGCCACTACTCCCTGGTCGCCCGCATGCGCGCCGACGGTGGCCGCTCCGGCGAGCTGGTCCCCGGCGACCTGAACGGCGTCTACCCGTCCAACCCGGTCGCATTGCAGTCGGGAGACCACCTGCAGCTGGCAGACCTGCCGCTGACGGTCGTCGATGCCGAAAAGCATGCCATGCGGCAGGCCCAGGGGGTCTTCACGCCGACCGATACCCAGCTGGCCGGCAGCGTGGTCGATGCCGAAGGCCGACCGGTCAGCGGCGTCTACGTCTTTGCCTATCTCGACAGCCGCATGGTCGGCAAGCCGGTGCACATCGCACCGCCGACCGACGCGAGCGGGGCCTACCGTATCTACGTCGCCGACGGCGGCACCTACTTCGTCGGCGCCCGCAGCGCCTACGGCGGCCCCCTCGAACCCGGCGAATGGGTCGGGACCTACGACGGCCGCGCTGATCATAGTGTCACCGTCGACCGGGGCGCTGTGGTCGATCTCGGGAAGATCACGGTGAGGGAGGTCTGGTGAAAAGCACATTGGCACTGATCCTCCTCCTCTGCTGGAGCCTGCCTGCTTCGGCGCTGCTGATCGCCCAGGACAGCCGCTGGTCCGGCGTGCAGACCTTTGCCGAAGACGTGCGCATCGCCCCGGGGGCCACCCTGTTCGTCGCCCCCGGTACCGTCGTCCGGTTCACCGCCGGCAAGCTGGAGATCGCCGGCCGGCTCGATGCCCGGGAAGCCGTATTCACCGGCAATGGCTGGCAGGGCCTGGTCATCAAGGGGGCCGAGGCCGATGCCCGCCTGACGGACTGCATCATCGAAGGGGCAACGACCGGCCTCTTCATCCAGGGGGGCAAACCGGTCCTGGAGCGGCTGACGCTGCGCGGCAACGACATCGGCATGGAAATCCGCGGCCGCGCAGCCGGGCGCTTGAGCGGCTGCCGCTTCGAAGCGAACCGCAAGGTCGGCCTGTTCCTCAAGGACGACAGCACCACGGCGGTGGTCGACTGCCTGTTTGCGAAGAACGGCCGGTACGCCGCCTACCTCTACCGGGCGCTGCCGACCGAGTTCGCCAACAACCGTTTTGTCGGGAACGGCACCGGCCTGATGGTCGCCTACCACGGCAGCGACCCGGTCATTGCCGCCAACGTCTTCGAGGGGAACGACATCGGTATCCAGGTCGACCGGGCCGCCCGCCCGCAGGTGCGCGGCAACCGGGTTACGGGCAACCGCACCGGCATCCACGTCTATCGCCGGGCCGACCCGCTGCTGGCCGGCAACCGCATCGCCGCCAACGACATCGGCCTGCTGGTCGGCTATTCGTCCTACCCGCAGGTTGAAGGCAACGATTTTGTCGAAAACCGCCTGGCCCTCAAGCTGGAATTCCAGTCGTCGCGGTGGGAAAAGGAGCAGGGCGCGTCTGCCCGCGCCGATGAAACTGCAACCCGCAGCGCCTTCGCCGGTCAGGGAGCGCGCACCGTGACCGAGGATGACCGCCGTGCCTCACGGCTTGACGGCACCGTGCAGGTCGTCGGCAACTGGTGGGGGGAGGCCGGCACGGCCGAACTCGCCCGGCTCAGTGCCACGGGCAACCCGACGTTCATTCACGACGGACGTGATCAGAAGACTTTCGAGGACGGCGGTGCGACCTGGCCGCTCGACCTGGCGGTCTTCGCCCCCTGGAGCGGGACACCCCTGACGGAGAAGCTGCCATGAGGCGCCTGCTGTTCTTACTGCTGCTCGGTTTCGTCGGCCTGCCGGCCCTGCCGGCCATGGCGGAGAGCGGTGTGCGCGGCCGGGTCGCCTGGCGCGGCGAGCTCATCCAGGGCGTCACGGTGCGGGCCTATCACGAGATCGCCGACATCGCCGCCGGCAAGGTCGTCGCCACCTCGGCGCCGACCGACCTCGATGGTATTTACCAGCTGCCCCTCAAGCCGGGGAGCTACGTGCTGACCGCCAGCAGCCGGCGGGAGGGTGCGCTGCGGCCTGGCGACCTTTTCTGTTACTACAGCGGCAGCCCGGTGCAGGTGACCGCCGGAGGATTCCGCAACGTTGGCTTCAACCTGGTGAAGGTTCCCGCGGAAGCCCCCGCCAGGGCGGCCGAACGCTCGGGGATCACCGGCGAACTCAGCTTCCAGGGGGAACCGCTGGAGCGGGCCTACCTCTACGTCTACAAGACCCCGGACAAGGGCTTCAAGGGGCCGGGCTACTTTATCCAGCCCGTTGCCAAGGGCAGCTTCCGCCTCAACCTGCCCCCGGGTGAATACTACCTGCTGGCCCGCAAGCGTGAGCGCGGCGGCCAGTTCGGGCCGATCGAGATCGGCGACTACTTCAACTACTATTACGGCAACCCGGTGCGCATCGAGCCCGGCAAGGTGCGCGAGGTCAAGATCGAAACGATCACGCGCCTGTCGATGCTCGAGGAGGACGTCGTCGCTTTTCACGGCGTGCGCGGCCAGGTGCTCGATGCCGCCGGGCGTCCGCAGGCGAAGATGTATGTCTTCGCCTACCGCTCGCCGGAGATGACCGGCACGCCCGACTACTTCTCACCGACGACCGGCGCCGACGGGCGCTTCGAGCTGCCGCTCCCCGATGCCGGCCCCTACTATCTCCTCGCCCGCCAGGCCTTTGGCGGACCGGCAGGCGAGGGAGAGCTGTATGGCCGGTTGCTGGCGGCGGATGGCAGGGCACTGCCGGTCGCGTTGCAAGAACAGGCCAGGGAGGTGCGGGTCCATGTGGCTCCGAAGTCGGCTCAATAGTCTCATCATAATGACATGCATCCTGTTGCTCGCCGCCGGCAGCTGCTTTGCGGCGGAACTCAAGGGCAACGTTCGCTGGTCCGGAACGGTCGAACTCAAGGAGCCGGTCCAGCTGCTGCCGGGTGCGACCCTGGCGATCGCCGCCGGGACGCGCGTCACGGTGAAAAACCCCCAGGCGAAGGTCAGCGTGCAGGGCCGCCTGATGATCGATGGCACCAAGACCGCTCCGGTGATTTTCGACAGCGTCGCCGGTTGGGAGGGGATCGAGTTCATGGAGGCGCCCCCCGGCAGCGTGGTGCGCTGGTCGGTTTTCAAGGCCGCCCAGGCGGCTGTCAGCAGCTTCTCCACCGATTTCCGTGTCGAGAACTGCACCTTCCGGGACGGCGAGTTCGGCGTCCGCCTGTGGCGCGAGTCGAGTCCGGTGATCATCGATTCGCTGTTCGAGAACAACCAGATCGGGGTCGCCAACGAGATGAAATCGGGGGCCGAGATACGCGGCAACCGTTTCGTCGGCCACGGCCGTTCGGCGGTGCTCGCGTCCCACGGCAGCAGGGGGCTGATCGCCGACAATCACTTCGAAAAGAACAAGCAGGCGGTGACCCTGCTGCAACAGTACCCCGACCGGGTCACCGGCAATCGTTTTGTCGACAACGAGACCGGGCTCTATGCCACCCAGACGCAGAGCACGCCGGTCATCGAGGGGAACCATTTCGAGCGCAACCGCCACGCCGTGCGCAACTTCTCCTTCGCCTACCCGGTGATTCGCAACAACCTTTTTACCGGCAACGTGACGGCGGTGCACAACGACCAGTACGGCTCGCCACTGGTGGAGAACAACCTCTTCAAGGAGAACGAGACGGCACTGTACAATTACCGCAAGTCGAACCCGAAGGTCCGTCTCAACAGCTTCGAGAAGAACGGTCTGGCGCTCTTCTGCGACTATTCGGCCTATCCGGAGGTCCGGGAGAACAACTTCATCGGCAACCGCATGGGGGTCAGGCTCGGCATCTACCAGAGCGCCGACTGGGAGAAGCGCAACGGTTCGAAAAAGATCATGCAGCGCGAATCGACGGCGCGCCAGAGCCAGAACCCCTTGCTCGCCAAGGCGCCAGAGACGTTCAACGATTTCATCGATGTCAGCGGCAACTGGTGGGGCGACGAGACAGCTCAGCTCGTCAAGGCCGGCGCCAACGGCAACCTCGCCTTTTTCCATGACCGGCATGACCAGCCGGAGGTGACCTACCCGGATTTCGGCCCCGGCGTTTACCGGCTCGATCGGGTGAATTTCGCCCCCTGGCTGGAGAAGCCGGTCACCGGCAGCGGGGTGCGCAAACAGCCATGAAAGCCTTGCTGCTCTCCACCCTCCTGCTGTTGTCTGCAGTTGTCGCCCCTGCCGCCATGATCGAGGGGCGCGTGGTGCATGATGGGGGGCCGCTCGCCGGCGTGGTGGTCGGCGCCTGGGCGGACCTGGATTTCAGCAAGCCGGCGACTGCGCTTTCCGCCCCGACCGCGCAAGACGGCCTGTATCGACTCGAGCTGCCGCCGGGGAGCTATGCCCTGTTCGGCTGGAATGCGGACAGGAGCCGGTTCGCCTTCTGCGGCCGCAACCCGGTCACGCTTGGCGAAGACACCCTCTGGGCCGGGCTGCAGGCCGTGGGGGCCAATGCCCCGGCGACCGCGGCCTACGATGATCCCTACGGCGCGGCAGTCGAGGGGAAAGTCCTGCACGAAGGGCAACCCGTCGCCGGGGCTTTCGTCTCGCTGTATCTCGACGCGGCCGAAGACCTCAAAGGGCAGGGTTACCGGCTCTCGCAGCCGACCGGGGAGGACGGCTATTTCCGGTTCGACGGCCTGCCCGAAAGCGATTACTTCCTCGTGGCGCGCGCCCGTCGCTCGGGGGCGAAGGTCGGCCCGGTGTTGGAGGGTGATCTGTTCGGCGTCTATGCGGGCAACCCGCTCACGGCGCCGGCCGGCAGCGTCCGGCAGGTCGTGCTGCACACGGTCGCCAAGCTCAAGGATTCCGCCGAAAGCGAGACCTTCGGTCGGGCGACCGGCCCGGTGATGCGCGGCGTGATTACGGATGCACAGGGCAGGGGCGTAGCGGGGGTGCACGTTTTCGCCTATGTCGACCGGGTCATCGGCCACCA
>JBFIMV010000012.1:0-18339 GCA_041611575.1 Desulfuromonadales bacterium
ACCTCGACGAGGCCGCCGCGTTCAGCAACCGCATCGCCCCGGAGCATCTGGAGCTGGCGGTAGACGACCCCTTCGCCCTGTTGCCGAAGATCCGCCATGCCGGCGCGATCTTCCTCGGCCATCACACCCCGGAGGCGGCGGGCGATTACCTGGCCGGGCCGAACCACACCCTGCCGACCGGCGGCACGGCGCGCTTCTTCTCGCCACTTGGCACCGAGGATTTTGTCAAGAAGTCGAGCCTGATCTGCTTCAGCAAGGAGGGCCTCGACCGGCTCGGTGAGAGCATCGTCCGCATTGCCGAACTGGAGGGGCTTGAAGCCCACGCCAGGTCGGTGTCGATACGGCTGAAATAACAATTTTGAATTTTGAATGTTTAACTATTAATTCAATTCAAAATTCAAAATTATCAATTCAAAATTGTTCTTTTGGGAGGTCCTATGGCCCGCACTGCCACGATTGAGCGCACCACCAAGGAAACCGCGATCAAGCTGACCCTCGACCTCGACGGCCGCGGTGAAAACCGTATCGCCTCGGGAGTGCCGTTCTTCGATCACATGCTGACGCAGATCGCCCGGCACGGGTTCTTCGATCTGGAGATCAGCGCGCAGGGGGATCTTGAGGTCGATGCGCACCACACCGTGGAGGACCTCGGCATCTGCCTCGGAGAGGCGTTCAAGCAGGCGCTCGGCGACAAGTCCGGGGTGCGACGCTACGGGCGCGGCACCATGCCGATGCACGAGGCGCTGGCGGCGGTGATCCTGGATTTTTCCGGCCGGCCGTTCCTGGTCTACAACGTGCCCATGCCGAAGGCCCAAATCGGCAACTTCGACCTGGAACTGGTCGAAGAGTTCTTCACCGCCTTCTGCAACCACGCCGGCGCCAACGTCCATGTCAACCTAGCCTACGGCGACAACCTGCACCACATCGTCGAGGCGGTCTTCAAGGCCTTCGGCCGCGCGCTCGATGACGCAATCCAGTTCGACCCGCGCATCGAGGGAGTGCTTTCCTCCAAGGGGAAGCTCGAGTAAGGCAATTTTGAATATTGAATTCTTAATTTTGAATTCAATTCAAAACTCAAAATTCAACATCAAGAATTGATCTCAAAATGATCGTCATCATCGATTACGAAATGGGCAACCTGCGCAGCGTCGCCAAGGCCTTTGAAAAGCTCGGCTTTGCCGCCAAAGTGAGCAACGACCCTGCCGATCTGCGCTCGGCCGACAAGATCGTCCTCCCCGGAGTCGGGGCCTTTCGTGACTGCATTCAGAACCTGCGTTCCGGGGGGTTTGTGGAGCCGCTGCTGGCGCATGTCGACTCTGGCAAGCCGTTGCTCGGCATCTGCGTCGGCATGCAGATGCTGTTCGACGAGAGTGAAGAATTCGGCCGGCACCAGGGGCTCGGCCTGATTCCCGGGCGGGTGGTGCGTTTCCCGGCCGGCATGCAGGAGAATGGCGAGCGACTCAAGGTGCCGCACATGGGCTGGAACAGCATACACATCAAGCGGCCGGCGCCGATCTTTGCGGAGACACCTGACGGCAGCTTCGTCTACTTCGTACACTCCTACTATTGTGCCGCCGAAGACCCCGGCGATGTCGCTGCGAGCTGTCGCTACGGTGAAGTGGAATTTTCCGCCGCGGTCTGGCGCGACAATATCATGGCGACCCAGTTCCACCCGGAGAAGAGCCAGGCGGTCGGTTTGAATATTTTCAGGAATTTCGGAAACTTGTAATCGATATCCGCCCCGATGACACGAAGGCACTGAGCCTATTGATACAAGCTCAACCTGAAGCCTCTTTGTGTTCTGGTGTCTTGGCGGCTGATCTGGAAGGTTCTATATGATTGTCATCCCTGCGATTGATCTCAAAGAAGGCAAATGCGTGCGGCTCGAACAGGGCCTGATGGAGAAGGACACGGTCTACTCCGATGACCCGGCCGCCACGGCCCGCCACTGGCAGGACGAAGGGGGCGAGCTGCTGCACATCGTCGACCTTGACGGGGCCTTTGCCGGGGTGCCGAAAAACCGCGCCGTCATCGAGGCGATCATCAAGGCGATCGACATCCCTGCCCAGCTCGGCGGCGGCATCCGCGACCTTGAGACCATCGAGGCCTATCTCTCTCTGGGGTTGTCACGGGTGATCATCGGTACCGCCGCACAGCGCAACCCGCAGTTGGTCAGCGAGGCCTGCCGGCTTTTCCCCGGTCAGGTTGTGGTGGGCATCGATGCGAAAAACGGCATGGTGGCTGTGCAGGGGTGGGCCGAAGTGACCGGCGTGACCGCCGTGGAACTGGCGAAGCGCTTCGAGGGGGATGGTGTCGCCGCCATCATCTACACCGACATCGCCCGCGACGGCATGATGCAGGGGCCGAACCTTGAAGCCACCCGGGCACTGGCCGAAGCAATCTCGATCCCGGTCATTGCCTCCGGTGGCGTGTCGAGTCTGCGGGACATCGAAAACCTGCTGCTGATCGAATCCTCCGGAATCTCGGGAGTGATCACCGGCAAGGCGATTTACACCGGCGCGCTCGATCTTCGTCAGGCTGTCGGATTGACGAAAAGTGCTGAGCGATGAGTGGGAAATGATTGCAACCCATCGCTCATCGCGCCTATAAGAGGGTTTTATGTTGACCAAACGAATCATTCCCTGTCTCGATGTCAAGGACGGCCGCGTGGTCAAGGGGGTGCAGTTCCTCGAGCTGCGCGACGCCGGTGATCCTGTGGAGGCGGCCGAGGCCTACGACGCCCAGGGTGCCGACGAATTGACTTTTCTCGACATCACCGCGTCGAGCGACAAGCGCGGTATCATCCTCGACGTCGTGGCCCGCACCGCCGAGCGGGTCTTCATGCCGCTTACCGTCGGCGGCGGGGTGCGTGAAATTGCCGACATCCGCAATCTGCTCAACGCTGGGGCCGACAAGGTTTCGATCAACACCGCGGCTGTGCATCGCCCCGAGTTCGTGCGCGAGGCGGCGGAACGCTTCGGTTCCCAGTGCATCGTCGTGGCGATCGACGCCCGCCGGGTGCCGGGGAGCGACCCGCTGGCGTGGGAGGTCTACACCCACGGCGGCCGCAATCCGACCGGAATCGATGTCCTGGAATGGGCGGAGCGCATGGCGCGTTACGGCGCCGGCGAGATCCTGCTTACCTCCATGGATTGCGATGGCACCAAGGACGGCTATGATATCTCCTTGACGCGCGCAGTCAGCGACCGGGTGGAGATACCGGTGATCGCTTCAGGCGGGGTCGGCAACCTCGAACATATTCGCGAGGGGCTGGTTGAAGGCGGGGCGAGCGCGGCGCTGGCGGCGAGCATTTTCCACTTCCGCGAATACACCATCGGTGAATGCAAGGAGTACCTGCGCCAGCACAGAGTGCCGGTCAGGCAGTAAGAAAGTGCTGGGCGATGAGCCATGTGCGATGAGTGTGAACAACTTTGAGGAGTCTGCCGTGACAGAGAAATCCCAGCAGGACATTTTGGACGCGGTTTATCGGGTCATCCAGGAACGCCGGCAGAATCCCACGGAGAAATCCTACGTCGCTTCGCTCTATGCCAAGGGTCTGGACAAGATCCTCGGCAAGATCGGCGAGGAGGCGACCGAGGTGGCGATCGCCGGCAAGGGGGGGCAGGCCGCCGAAGTGGTCAGCGAGGTGGCCGATCTCTGGTTCCATACCCTCGTGTTGCTCAGCTATTACGATTTGCCACCGACGCAGGTTTATGCGGAATTGCAGCGCCGTTTCGGCACGTCCGGTCTGGAGGAGAAAGCCGCCCGGTCCCGTTGAAGTTTCCCGGTGATATCAAGGAGATTGCAATAATGAGTATTCAGGACCAGCTGACAGAAGCGATGAAAACCGCCATGCGGACCAAGGACACTCTGCGCCTCGGCGCGATCCGCATGGCCCGCACCGCGCTCAAGAATGCCGAGATCGAGGCCCGCAAGGAACTCGACGCGGATGCGGTCATCCGTGTCCTCTCCACGCTCGCCAAGCAGCGGCGCGAAGCGGCCGACGCCTACCGTGAAACACGGCCGGAGCTGGCGGAGAAGGAGGAGCTGGAGCTGGCCGTTATCCAGGAGTTTCTCCCCGCTCAACTGGGAGAAAAAGAACTGCAGGAGATGATCAGGCGGGCAATTGCCGAAAGTGGTGCCAGCTCGATGAGGGACATGGGGGCGGTTATGAAGCTGGTAACGCCGCAGACGACCGGCAGGGCAGATGGCAGACTGGTGAGTGACCTGGTCCGCAAGCTGCTGGCCGGCTGATCGGGAGGCGTGTCGGATGAACAGCCTCGATATTGCCATCCTCGTCATCCTGATGATATTTCTGGCCAAGGGGCTGCTGCGCGGTCTGCTCAAGGAAGTTTGCTCTCTGGCCGGTCTTTTCCTCGGCGCGTTTCTGGCCTTCCGCTACCATGGTCCATTGGCCGACGCCCTGCTGGAGCGGGTGGACCTGCCGGCCCAGATCGCCGTCGCCATTACCTTTTCAGTGCTTTTCCTGGCAACCATGCTGGTCTTTCTCGTCCTGGGGTTCATCCTCTCACGCTTTGTCAAGCTGTTGTTCCTCGGCGGATTCAACCGGGTGATCGGCGGTTTCTTCGGACTCGCCCAGGGGGTTCTGCTGCTGGCCGTGGTGCTGTTCGCGCTGTCTCTGCGACCGCTTCCCTGGGGGATGGACGAGGTCTTGCTGGGTTCGTATCTGGCCCCGCCGTTTCTCGGCCTGGGAGAGGCTGTGCTGGACGGGAGCCGCAGCGTACTGCAATGAACGAGGAGCATGGGTCGCAGCTCCGGCTCGAGGCAGCTGACAGCCTCGTGCAGCTCGAGTTCGCCAAGGTGGTGGCCCTGGTGGTCGGCCGTACGCAGACCCCTTACGGGCGCGCCCTGGCCGAATGCCTGGCCCCCGAAAGCGATCGGCACCTGATGCTTGCCGCCCTGCAGGAGGCGGCCGAGGCCGGGCTGCTGCTGCAGGAAAGAGGCCCGCTGCCGCTCGGCTCGGGCCTTGACCTGCTGCCGCATCTCGAAAGGCTGCGCACCGAAGGGGTCAGGCTGACCCCCGATCTCCTGCGTGAGGTTCAGGCAGCCCTTGAGACCGCGCATGCCTGTCGCCGGCAACTGTTGGGAATAGAGACCTGCCCGGGAATACAGGCCCATGCCACACAGCTTGTGCCCTTGCCGGAGGTGGTGGCGCAGATCAGTCGCTGTATCGGCTCGCGGGGCGAAATTCTCGATACGGCCTCCATTGAGCTGGCGGCATTGCGCGACGATCTGAAGACCGAGCGTAACCGCATCAAGCGCCTGCTTGAGCGTCTGTTGCAGGACGAGGGCCTGCAGGGCGTCTTTCAGGAGGCGTTGATCACCGATCGCAACGGCCGCTATGTCCTGCCGGTGAAGGCCGATCACAGCGGCCGGCTGAAGGGCTTCGTCCACGATGTCTCCGCCAGCGGCCAGACCCTTTACCTGGAGCCGGCTGCGGCGCTCGATGGCAACAACCGGGTGCAGACGCTACTTCGCCAGGTTGAGCGCGAGGAGGAGCGCATCCTCGCCCGGTTGACGGCTGTGGTCCGCGAAGAACGCGAGGCGCTGGTTGCCAATCAGGCCATTCTCGCCCGGCTGGACCTGCGCCAGGCGATCGCCCGTCTCGGCAGCGAGTTGGATTCCTGCGTCCCCGAACTGGCGGACAGCCCGTGCCTCGACGTGCGCGATGCCCGCCATCCGCTGCTGGTCATGACGCAGCGTACCATGCAAGATGGCGGGCAGGTCATCCCCATCGATGTGCGTCTGCCCGAAGGGAAGCAGGTCCTGATCATCAGCGGACCGAATACCGGCGGCAAAACCGTGGCGTTGAAGACCGCGGGGTTGCTGATTCTCATGGTGCGGGCCGGTCTGCCGATCCCCTGTGCCCCGGGGAGTCGCGTCTTCCCGTTTGTGCCGGTCATGGCCGACATCGGTGATGAGCAGAGCATCGAGCGCAGCCTATCCACCTTTTCCGGGCATCTTGTCCGGTTGCGCCGCATCCTCGAACGCGCCGACGGCGAAACCCTGGTGCTGATGGACGAGCTGGGCACCGGCACCGACCCCGGAGAAGGTTCAGCGCTGGCGCTCGCGGCGCTCGACGTCCTGCGTCTCGCCGGAGCGCGCGTCATGGCGACGACTCATCTGCATGTCGTCAAAGGGTATGCGCAACTCGAAGCGGCAGTGGAGAACGCCGCCGTCGAGTTTGATGCCGACACACTGCAGCCGACCTATCGGCTGCACTATGGCATTCCCGGCGCCAGCCACGCCTTTACCATCGCCCGGCGCATCGGCCTGCCGGAAGAGGTTCTCCAGGGTGCCGCCGACTACCTCGGCCTGGGTGAACGCGAGGGGGTCGCGATCATCGAGCGGCTGCAGGAGCTGCGCAACGACCTGGAAGCAGAGCAGGAAGCCGCCCGCCGGGCGCGCCGCGAAATCGAACTGGAGCGCGCCAGCCAGCGCCGCGTGAGCGAGGACCTGGAGACCCGCCGCCGGGTGATTCTGGAGGAGACCCGTCAGAAGGGCGGTCGCCTGTTGGCGTCGGCCGAGGAGCGCCTGCAGCGATTGTTCTCCAGAATCCCGGACGGGACGGTTTCGCCGAAAGAGCGATCGGAGTTGACGCGCGCCTTGCGGTCGCTCAAAAATGATCTTCCCGACGCTGCTGAGCGTGGGCCAAAATTGCCGGCCGGTCGGGTCGAGGCGGGCGAAATGCTCTTTGTGCCGGCATTGGGGATCGAGGCCGAAGTGGTCAGGGTCGACGGTGAGCGTGTCGAACTTATGGCCGGGGGGAAGAAGATCCGCCAACCTCTCGCCGCGCTGCGTCAATATAGTCCGCGGCGGTTTGCCGTGGCTGGCAAGACGACGCCGAAAATCCGCGATCGTGTCGAGCGCAACGCGTTTCGGCCGCGACTCGTCCTGGTCGGCAAGCGGGTCGATGAGGCCCATTCGCTGCTCGAGCGGTTCTTCGACGAGGCCCTGCTGCACGGCGAAGATCAGTTGGAGATCGTACACGGTGCCGGCCAGGGTATCCTGCGCCGGGTGGTCCGGGAATTCCTCGCCAGCCGCGTCGAGGTCGCGGCCTTTCAGGCCGCCGGCGCGGACCAGGGCGGTGACAATGTCACTTTAGTGGAGCTCAGGCACTGATGGGGCGAATATCGGAAGATAAAATTCAGGAAATCCGTGACCGCGCCGATATCGTCGAAGTCGTCTCGGGCTACCTGCCGCTCAAGCGTTCCGGGGCCAACTATCAAGGCCTCTGCCCATTCCACCAGGAGAAGAGCCCCTCGTTCAACGTCAACGCGTCCCGGCAGATTTTTCACTGCTTCGGCTGCGGCGTCGGCGGCAACGTCTTCTCCTTCCTGATGCGCATGGACGGCCTCAGTTTTCCCGACGCCGTCAGACGGCTGGGCGAGAAGGTCGGAGTCGAGGTCGAAGAAGAGGAAGTTTCCCCCGAAGAGATCAAACGCCGGGAGGTTCGCGAGCGCCTGCTGCGGGTCAACGAAGCCGCCGGCACTTTCTACCACCGCATCCTGCTCGAAGAGGAGGCGGGAGCTGCCGGACGCCGTTATCTCCGCCAGCGCGGCTACGACGGCGAGACGGTGCGTGCCTTCCAGCTCGGTTTCGCGCCCGATGCCTGGGAAGCCCTGGCCAGGCATCTCGCCGAACAGAAATTCGCCCTTGAAGATGCGCGCCAGGCCGGCCTGGTGCGTCCGGGAAAGCAGGATCGCGGCGATTTCGACCAGTTTCGCAACCGGCTGATCTTTCCGATCCACGACCTGCAGGGGCGGATGATCGCCTTCGGTGGCCGGGTCCTGGATGACAGCCTGCCGAAGTACATCAATTCCACGGAGTCTGCGGTCTACCACAAAGGGCAGATCCTGTATGGTCTCCACCAGGCGCGCGAGGCCATGCGCCACACCGGAGAGGCTCTTGTCGTCGAAGGTTACTTCGATGTCATTGCCCTCCATCGCGCCGGTTTTGCCGGTGCCGTGGCGACCTGCGGCACGGCGCTGACCGGCGAGCATGCGCGACTGCTCAAGCGCTATGCCGACAAGGTCCTGCTGGTCTTCGATGAGGATGCCGCCGGGCGCCAGGCGACCTTCCGTGCCATGGATGCCCTGTTGCCGGTCGGCCTCGAGATCGGCGTCGTCGGGCTGCCGCCGGGAGAGGACCCGGATTCCCTGCTCAAGGCGGGGGGCGCGGACGGCTTCCGTCGCTGCCTGGATGCCTCCCGGCCTGTGCTCGAGGTCTTTCTCGATGACCAGTTGCAGGTTAACGGTGAAAGTGTCGAGGGCCGGGCGCGGGCCGCAGAGCAGGTCCTCGAACGCATCCGCCGCCTGCCGGGCGACCTGGAGCGCAACCTCTACGTGAAACGTCTGGCCGAGCGGACCGGGATCGATCTTGACCTGCTGCTCGGCAAGGTGCGCGGCGGCAGCCCTGAAAAACCCGCGGTCCGGCGGGCAGCCCCTGCGCCGCAAAAAGCGATGTCGCCGACGACAGAGACAGGGCGAGCCCAGAAATTCTTGTTGCGCCTGATGCTGGCGGATGGTCAACAGCGTGCTAAAGTTCGTGAAGAGGGAGTCGGCGGGCTTTTTCTCGACGATCTCACGCGCGGCCTGGCGGAGTACCTGCTTGGTTGTGAGGACACCGACGGCTCTCTGCCCGGGAACCTGATCGATGCCTCTCTCGATGAGGCACAGCAGTCGCTGCTGGCGAGCCTCGTTCTGCAGGAGGATGAGTCCTGGGCTGACAACCCGGACCAAATTCTGGCCGACTGCCGGCGGGCGGTCAACCATGCGCTGCTCCGGCAGCGATTGCAGGAAGTTGGGCGGCTTGAGGCGGCAGCGCGCGAGGGTCGTGACGAGGCGACCCTGGCGGCCTGTATGCGGGAGCGCCTCGAGATTAATCAGAAACTTAAAAAAAGGCTTTGAAAAATAGATGCTTGAGAATATAATCCATAGCTTGTCTAAAAAAGGCCGCATGTTGCCTGGATAAGTCGCCTCGAGGGGAGTCTAGATGGCCAAGAAAACCAGCATTGAAGAAGTTCAGCAGTTGATCGACCTCGGTAAGGAAAAAGGGTATCTCACCTATGATGAGGTGAACGATATTCTGCCTGCCGACATGGTTTCGTCCGAACAGCTTGACGATGTCATGAGCATGTTTGGCGAAATGGATATCGAGGTGGTCGACACGGAACAGAAGACCTTGTCCGCCAAGGAGCAGCAACGTGACTCCGGTGGCGATGACAGTGAAGAAGAGGCCGAATTCGACACGGACGTCATGGGGCGCACCAGCGACCCGGTCCGGATGTATCTGCGCGAGATGGGCCAGGTCTCACTGCTGACCCGCGAGGGCGAGGTCGAGATTGCCAAGCGCATCGAGGAGGGCGAGGCCCTTGTCGCCCGGGTCATCGTCAAGACACCGATCGCCTTCAAGGAGGTGGTCGCCCTCGGTGAGCGTCATCATAAAGGCCAGGTCACCGTCGCCGAGATCACCAAGGACTACGACGAAGAAGAGGGGAGTGAGGCCGAGGAGCGTCACCGCGAGCGGGTCGTTGCCCTGATTGCCGAAATCAAGGTGCGTTACGATCGCTTCATGACTCTGCGCGACGAGGCGGCCGCTGCCACCAAGGCGGCCCGCAAACCGCTTGAGAAGGAGATGGACACCCTCAAGGCGGAGATGGGCGACCTGATGAACCAGGTCCGTCTCAAGGATTACCAGATCGCCAAGATCGTCGATCGCCTCAAGGAGCTGGCGAAGCAGGTCAAGAAAGCCAAGGAAGAGGTCCGGGCTTGTGAAGAAGCGCTGGGACGGCCTTACGCCGAGATCAGCAAGATGCTGCGCCGGATGCGCAAGAGCGAGAGCGAGGCCCGTAATGTGGCCGAAGAGCTCAAGCGCCCCATGGATACCCTGCTGATCGTCGAGAAGCGACTGAAGAGCGCCGAACGCAAGTTCGACAAGGTCGAGGAAGAATCGGGTTTCGCCCCCGAAGAACTGCTCGAGTCCCTGAAAGAGGTCAACAAGGGAGAATGGCGCGCCAAGCAGGCCAAGACCGAGCTGGTGGAGGCCAACTTGCGCCTGGTCGTCTCCATCGCCAAGAAATACACCAACCGCGGCCTGCAGTTCCTCGATCTGATCCAGGAAGGCAACATCGGCCTGATGAAGGCGGTCGACAAGTTTGAATATCAGCGCGGCTACAAGTTCTCGACCTACGCCACCTGGTGGATCCGCCAGGCGATCACCCGCGCCATTGCCGACCAGGCACGCACCATCCGCATCCCGGTGCATATGATCGAAACGATCAACAAGCTCATCCGCACCAGCCGGCAACTGGTCCAGGAAATCGGACGCGAGCCGATTCCCGAGGAAATCGCCGAACGCATGGAGCTGCCGTTGGAGAAGGTGCGTCGCGTCCTCAAGATAGCCAAAGAGCCGATCAGTCTCGAAACCCCGATCGGTGAGGAGGAAGACTCCTCCCTCGGCGATTTCATCGAGGACAAGGGTGTGGTCTCGCCGCTTGAGGCGGTCATCAAGGGGAACCTCTCCGACCAGACCGCCAAGGTGTTGGCCACCCTGACCCCGCGCGAGGAGCGTGTGCTGCGCATGCGCTTCGGCATCGGCGAAAAGTCCGATCACACCCTGGAAGAAGTCGGCCAGGATTTTGCCGTGACCCGCGAACGTATTCGTCAGATCGAGGCCAAGGCCCTGCGCAAGCTGCGGCATCCTAGCCGGGCGAAGCGATTGAAAAGTTTTCTCGAGACAAACAGCAACAACTAGTAAGGTGAAGAGGGCTCGGGGGTGTGAAAGTGATTGACAGTCCGGATGACGCACCCTACACTTTGACTTTGAACGCATGCGGGCCCATAGCTCAGTTGGAAGAGCCACCGGCTCATAACCGGTTGGTCCCAGGTTCGAACCCTGGTGGGCCCACCACCCGCCCGGCTACCAAGATGGATATGAACTGGTTGACATAGAAATTGAACAACGCGAGAGAGTGCAACCGAGAACCAGGTTGCACTCTTTTCATTTGAGGCCCATGGCGAAAAATCAGCAGCGCATACAGGATCTGGTCGGGCTGGTGCACCGACTTTACGCTCAGGAACTGGCGGAAGAGTGGGACAATGTCGGCCTGCAGGTCGGAGACCCGGGGGCTCCGTTGGAGAGGGTGCTGATCGCCCTCGACCCCAGCACCGCGGCGATACAGGCGGCCCAGGCCGCCGGCGCCCAGGCCCTGGTCACCCATCATCCGCTCATTTTCAGCCCCCTCAAGCGCCTGACCCCCGATAACGCGACCGGCGCAGCGATCTGGACTGCGGTACGCTCGGGGGTCGCCGTCATCAGCGCCCACACCAACCTCGACAGCGCCGCTGCAGGCCTCAACGTCTGGTTGGCCGAAGCTCTGGGTGTGCAGGAGGGTCAGCCGCTGCAGACTATTGCCGGTGATTACCTCAAGCTGGTGGTCTTTGTACCCGCCGGACACGAGGCCTCGATCGCCGATGCGGTCTTTGCCGCCGGCGGTGGGCAGATCGGTGAGTACGAGGGTTGCTCCTTCCGGGCCCCCGGCGTTGGCACCTTCCGTCCGGGAGAGGGAACTTCGCCGTTTATCGGGCAGCCAGGTGAGGCCGAACAGGTGCAGGAATTCCGTTTTGAAACGATCGTGCCGCGGGCGAGGCTGGCGCGTGTCCTCGAGGCGCTGACAGCGGCGCACCCCTACGAGGAAGTGGCCTATGACCTCATCCCCCTTCAGAACCGGGTACCGGGAGCCGGGCTGGGACGCATTGGTCGCCTGCCTGCCCCCGTCACGCTTGCGGCGTTTGCCGCGCAGGTCAAGACGGCGCTCGGTTGCGGGCATCTGCGGCTGGTGGGGGATGCTTCCCGACAGGTAAGAAAGGTCGCGCTCTGTGGCGGCAGTGGTGCCGGTCTGCTCCGGGCGGCACATCGCCAGGGGGCCGACGTCCTGGTCACGGGGGATGTCAAGTATCACGACGCGCGCCAGGCCGAGGAGCTTGGTCTGGCCCTGATTGACGCCGGACATTTCTCCACGGAACAGCTGATGGTCACCAGGATGGCCGATGCCCTCGGGGTTGCCGCAAGGCAAAATAACTGGAACCTGAATTTCGACGCGTACACTGGAGAGGAAGATCCTTTCCAGGTTTACTGAGAAGGACGACGGCTGTTCTGACGGCCGATAACCGAGGAACACACACAAGGGAGGCATTCATCGTGCAAAAACAGTTACAGCTGCTGCGGGACGTGCAGGAGCTGGACAAGGAAAAGAGGGTTTTCGAAAAGCAGACTCAGGCAGCAAGCCAGGAGTTGCAGGTTCTCCGCGCAGAGCTTGACCGTCAGCAGAAAATGGTCGACAGCCTGGCGGAAGAAATTGCCCTGCTTGAAGCCGGGAAGGCTGAGTTGGTTGCCGCTTTGACGTTGGAGCAGCAGAACATCGAGCGTTCAGAGGGACGCCTGCCGCAGATCAAGACGCAGAAAGAGTACGTCGCAGTTCTGAAGGAAGTCGACACAGCCAAGAAGATGGCCAAAGAGCTGCAAGTGAAAATCGACTCCAAGGACGAGGGGCTTGACTCGCTGCGCAAGGACAAGGCAGAAAAGGACGAAGCGCTGGCGAATGGCGAACAGACCGCTGAAGCGCGAAGCGCTGAAATCAATGCGAAGCTGAGCGACTTGAACGGCAAGCTCGAAGAGATGGTGCGCCAGCGCAACGCGTTTCTCGAGGAACTGCCGAAGCCCCTCCGCAAGCGCTACGAACTGTTGCTGTCGCGGAGGGACGGGCTGGCTGTCGTCGAAGCCCGAAACGGCGCCTGTCTCGGCTGTCACATGCACCTGCCCCCGCAGATGTACAACAGCCTGTTCCTCGTCAGCGAGGTCCAGCCCTGCCCGCACTGCAACCGGTTGCTGTTTGTCGTGCCGCAGGAGTAACCTCTCCGTTATTCGTGGTCGGAGACAACCAGGCGATCGCCGGTGTGCCGCAGCCTTCGGGTTGATGTGCATGCGGGAGGAAAGTCCGGGCTCCACAGGACAGGATGGTCCCTAACGGGGACCGGGGGCGACCCCAGGGAAAGTGCCACAGAAAGCAGACCGCCCACTTAAGCTTCGGCGCAGGTGGGTAAGGGTGAAAGGGTGAGGTAAGAGCTCACCAGGGCCGGCGGCGACGTCGGTTGCTCGGTAAACCCCATCCGGAGCAAGGCCAAATAGGGGGGCGTTTGAGGGCGGTCCGTCCGAAGCTCCCGGGTCAGGCTGCTTGAGGCCATTGGCAACAATGGTCCTAGAGGAATGATCGCCACTCCGCAGGGGGCAACCGCTGCGGAGAACAGAACCCGGCTTACGGTTCTCTCCGACCACACTTCTTTGCGGCACACGTGCTCATCGCCCGGTGCCGCATCTCTTTAACTTATGGAAACAAAAAGCGCCATTGGCCCGTGCGGGTGGCAAGATATCCTGCCGGCGATCAGTGCGGAACTGGCAGCCCTGTCTGCCGAGGAGCGAGAGTGGCTGCAATCGAGGGTGGACGAGATCGCCTCATTGCAGGAATCTCTCGATGCGCTGTATCGAAGAGCTGACGGACTCGAGGCCTGCGCCGGTTGCGACGGAGCCTGCTGCGGCTGTGGGCGGCATCACCTGACGCTGACCAACCTGCTCGGTTATCTTCTGGATGGTCAGGACCCGCCTTCTCCCGACTTCTCGCGAACCTGCCCCTTTCTCGGGGCGCAGGGCTGTCTCCTGCCGGTGGCCCGACGCCCGTACAATTGCATCACGTTCTTCTGTGAAATTCTCGACGAACGGCTGGATGAGGCCGAGCGTGAGCGATTGAAAGAGCTCGATCACCGCCTGCGCCACGAGTATGAGCTGGTCGCTCAGCGCTATCCGGTGGCCAGCCTGCGTGGCCTGTGGATTGCCCTGGCGCGGCATGAAGGACGTTTCCTGCTTCGGTCACGTACCGAGTCGTGATAAAATAACCCCCTAACCCTCGTTCAAAAGGATGTCTCATGGAGATCAGCTTCAAGAAAAGCAATGGCCGTCTCGATGATCTCATCAACGAAATTCTCGGCATGGCAGAGGTTCATCATCCGGAGATTATCCGCGAGATGCTGATCAGCGCCCTCAAGACCGGACAGGAGAATGATTACCTCGCCGATCTCAAGATGCTGCGCGCCACCATGAAGGAGATGCGTTACACCAGCAAGATGTTCAGCCCCTACCGGGACCGCAAGAAGGTCACGATCTTCGGCTCGGCCCGCACCGAACCGTCCGAACCGATTTACCAGAAATGCGTCACTTTCTCGCGCCAGCTGGTGCGCCTGGGCTACATGGTCATCACCGGTGGCGGCCCGGGCATCATGCGGGCAGGCAACGAGGGGGCCGGTGCGGAAAACTCCTTCGCCGTCAACATCCGTCTCCCCTTTGAACAGGAGACCAACCCGGTGATGGAGAACAGCGGGCATTCGATCACCTACCGTTATTTCTTTACGCGCAAGGTGGCGTTTCTCAAGGAGGCCCACGCCGTCGCCCTCTTCCCCGGGGGGTTCGGCACGCTGGACGAGGCGCTGGAGACGCTGACCCTGGTGCAAACCGGCAAAAACCCGCCCGTGCCTTTGGTGCTGATCGACGACGACGATGGCAGTTACTGGGAGCCCTGGCTCGACTTCATCAAGAAGGTGCTGCTCAAACGCGGCCTGATCTCCGGTGAGGACTTCAGTCTCTTTACGATTACGCGCGACCCTTTCGAGGCAGCGCAGATTATCGACGATTTCTACCGTACCTATCATTCCAGCCGCTGGGTCGGACAAACCCTGGTGATCCGGCTCAACAAATGGTTGAGCCCGGCGAACCTGGAAACCCTCGAAGCGGAGTTCAGCGAGATCATCGAACCGGGCAGCCGGCTGGAAATGATCTCAGCCATGCCGGATGAGCAGGACCAGCCGGATTTACTCGACCTGCCCCGCCTGGCCTTCCGTTTCAATAAACGCAACTACGGGTTGCTCAAAGCGTTCCTGCGGAGACTGAATTCGTTTTGAGCCTTTGCGACATGTGGCCTGAATCGTCCGTGTCTCGAATGGAAGTTCTTTCCTGCGGCAGTCGACGGGTGCGTTTGTGCAGAGTTTTATATTCCGACTGAGTTTGTGTCTGCTGTTTCTGGTGACGAGCATGATCGTCACTCCACGTGGTGCTCTGGCCACCGAAGCCCTGTTCCGCAACCTCGAATCGGATGTCGTACAAGTCGGCGGAGACCGTTTCTACCCACCCTACGAATTCATAGACAAGGACGGCAACCCGGCCGGGTTCAACGTCGACCTGACACGTGCCATCGCCAGGGCGATGGGGATGGAGGTGGAAATCCACCTCGGCGCATGGGGCGACATGCGTCGCGATCTTGCCGCGGGGAAGGTCGACATTCTGCAGGGGATGGCGTTCACCGAAGAGCGGCTCGCCGAAGTCGACTTCTCCGTCCCCCATGCGGTCGTGCACCAGTCGATCTGGAACCGCAGGACGATGCCGCCGCTCACTGACGTGGGCGACCTGGCGGGTCGAGAGGTGATCGTCATGCGCGGCAGCGTCATGCACGATTTCATGCTGCAGCGCAAGGATGGCGCAAAGCTGATTCTGAGCAACTCGCTGGCGGAGTCTCTCCGACTGCTCGCTTCAGGCAAGCATGATTGTGCCCTGGTCGCCAAGCTGCCTGGGTTGTATCTCACCCAACAGTTCAATCTCAGCAACCTCGAGCCGGTACCGAAGCCGCTGGTTGCCCAGGATTACGGCTATGCGGTGCGCAAGGGGAATCTCAGCCTCCTCGCCCGCTTCAATGAAGGTCTGACCATTCTCAAGCAGACCGGTGAGTACCAGGCGATCCATGCCAAGTGGCTCGGTGTTCTCGAACCGGAAAAACCCTCATGGAAAAAGATCAGCGTCTACCTTGCCGCCGTCGCGGTGCCCCTCCTGTTGGTTCTGGTCGTCACCTTTGTCTGGTCCCGTACCCTGCAGAGAGAAGTGGGCGAACGGACCAGCGCCCTGGCGACAGAGGTAGCCGAGCGCAAGCGAGCGATGGAGGAGCTGGAGCTGCGACAGCGCCAGCTGATACAGGCCGACAAGATGACCTCTCTGGGGATCCTGGTCTCCGGCGTTGCCCACGAGATCAACAATCCCAACGGCGTCATCATGCTCAATGTGCCTTTGTTGCAGAAGGCCTTCAATGATGCCGTGCCGCTGCTGGATGCGCATTACGAACAACGCGGCGATTTTCGTCTCGGCTGGTTGAATTATTCGCGGATGCGCAACGAGATCCCCGAACTGCTTAATGAGACCCTCGCCAGCGCCGGACGAATCAAGCGTATCGTTGAGGATTTGAAAAATTTTGCCCGCCAGGAGGACGCCGACTACTTTGATCGGATCGATCTGAACAAGGTGGCGGAGTCGGCCGTTCGCCTCGTTGAGCCGACCCTGCGTAAAGCGACAGACCGGTTCGCTTCAAGGCTGTCAGACGATCTCCCGATCGTCCGTGGCAACTTTCAGCGTATCGAGCAGGTCGTGGTCAACCTGCTGCTCAACGCCAGCCAGGCCCTTGGCGACGGACGAGGCGAAATTGTCCTGACGACCGGAGTCGACCCGTTGGCCGGAGAGGTCGTCCTGGCGGTGCGGGACGCCGGAGCCGGCATTGACCCGGAGCATCTGCCACACCTGATGGACCCTTTCTTCACTACCAAACGCGACGAGGGCGGAACCGGACTCGGTTTGTCCGTATCTGCCGGAATCGTCAAGGAGCACGGCGGCCGACTGGTGTTCGATTCCACTCCGGGAGTGGGGACGACGGTTTACTTGCGCCTCCCGGCCCAAAAGGAGAATGAAGCGTGAAACGTGACAGCAGCTATCCCTCTTTCAGCGTTCTCTTGGTCGATGACGAAGCGCCGTGGTTGAGAACACTGAGCATGACGCTCGAGGGACAAGGCGGCATCACCCGGTTGCTGACCTGTCGGGACGCGCGCGAGGTTCCGGGCATTCTTGCCAGCGAAGATGTCGGCCTCATCCTGCTCGACATGACAATGCCGCACGTATCGGGAGAGCAACTCCTGGCCCGAATCAAGGAGGAACACCCGGATGTCGCGGTCATTGTCGTCAGCGGGCTGAACCAGGTGGAAACGGCCGTCAACTGCATGCAGCTCGGTGCCTTTGACTACATCGTCAAGGGGACAGACAATGACCGATTGCTTGACACGGTCCGTCGGGCGATCCTCGTTCAGGAACTCGAACGGGAAAACCGGGCGATGCGCCAGCATCTGCTCGGCGGCCGGTTGCATCGCCCCGAGGTCTTTGCCGGAATCATCACTCTGGACCCGGCGATGCAAAGGGTCTTCCAGTATGTCGAGGCGATTGCCGCCAGTCCCAGGCCGGTCCTGGTAACCGGTGAATCGGGCACCGGCAAGGAGCTGATCGCCAGAGCGGTACACCGGCTGAGCGGCCGCAATGGTGAGATGGTGGCGGTCAACGTGGCCGGCCTCGATGACAATGTCTTTGCCGATACCCTGTTCGGCCATGTGCGCGGGGCCTTTACCGGTGCCGATGCGGCCCGGGGCGGATTGATCGAGCAGGCGGCCGGCGGCACCCTGTTCCTCGATGAAATCGGCGACCTCAGCCAGGCCTCGCAGGTCAAGCTGCTGCGCCTGCTGCAGGAGGGGGAGTACTTCGCCCTTGGTGATGACCGGCCGCGCCAGGCCAATATCCGGGTGATAGTCGCCACGCACCATGATCTCGCCGCACATCAGAAGGTCGGCAGCTTCCGGCGGGACCTCTACTACCGCCTCTGCTCGCACCATGTGCACCTCCCGCCGCTGCGTGACCGCCGGGGTGACATACCGCTCCTGCTTGATCATTTCCTCGAGGAGGCGGCGCGGGACCTTGGCAAGCCAAAACCGACCCCGCCACCGCAATTGCGCCTGCGGTTGGCAAACTACACCTTCCCCGGCAATATCCGGGAACTGCATTCCATGGTGTTCGATGCCGTCAGCGGACATCAGGGCCGGGTGCTTTCCATGACCGCATTCCAGAGGGCTATGGACCGACAGCCGTCTGGCACGGTCGCCTCCCCCGACATTGAAAACCCTTTCGCACCCCTCGAGCATTGCCCGAGTCTGGCAGAGGCTGTCCAGCTGCTGATCGAAGACGCTTTGCGTCGCAGCGAAGGGAACCAGACGCTGGCGGCCCGCCTGCTCGGCATCTCCCAGCCCGCCTTGAGCAAACGTCTCCGTCAGTTACGTGACTGACCCCTTCTCCACTCTGCGCCTGTTGTGCAAAGGGGTATAGCCGTGGTTATGCCCCCCGCATTGGTTATGAATG
>JBFIMV010000013.1:0-18331 GCA_041611575.1 Desulfuromonadales bacterium
CAAGGCGTTGATGACTGCGAGAGTGCTGTCTTTGCTGCCGTCATTGACATAGAGGATTTCACAGACGATGCCGAGCTTGTCCAGAACAGCTGACAGGCGTCTGTGAAACTCGGGCAGAACCTCTTCTTCGTTGTAGGTGGGCACGACAACCGAGAGGATGGGTCCGTTATTGTTTGACAAGGCAGGCCTCCCTGAAGGTCCAGAAGCGATTGCATAGAAAATTCCAAAACAGGACAGTTGCCGTCGTGATTGCCTGACTTGCAAGGTAGTGAAGCCAGGGTGTCATGAGAAACATCATCAAGGTGTTAATGCCAAGGCCGGAGATGGCCACGGTGAAAAACTTGACTGAAGTTTCACGATGTCGGCTTTCACTCTTGAAGGTGAAATAATAATTGAGCAGGTAATTGACGACGGCCCCCGTGACAAAGCCCGCAAATGAACCAAGGACAGCACTCGAACCGAGGGTTTGTACAAAGAGGACAAGGACGGCAAAGTGAAAAACAGTGCCGACGGCACCGACAACAGAGAAAGAAAAGAACTGTTTGACAAGCAGTTTCACGCTATCCCCTGGCTGGTCTTGCCACCGCTTAACTCTAGCATCTTGCCTCATTAATGCTGATTATACCTGCTTTCATCATGATGTCCCCTCAATATCCCAGCTCCACCTCCGCCAAAGTCTCAGCGAGATGTGCCCGGATCTGGATGCTGCTGTCCATGCCGTGGACCTCCATGTAGCGACGCCGCGCCATTTCCATGGAGACTCCTTTGAGGAACGCCTTGGTGCGGGGGATGAAGGGCGCTGGCATGGAGAATTCGCGAATGCCCATGCCGAGCAGCAAGAGCAGGTTGAGAGGGTCGGTTGCCATCTCGCCGCAGAGACTGACCCCTTTGCCCAGAGACTGGGCGATATCCGTCACTTCATAGAGGACCTGCAGTATCGCCGGATGCAGGGGGTCGTAATACTTGCTGACCAACGGGTTGTTGCGGTCGGCGGCGAGCATGTACTGGATCAGGTCGTTGGTGCCGAGCGCGAAGAAGTCGACCTCGTTGGCGAGCTGCGGAACCAGGCGAACGGCTGCAGGCACTTCGATCATAACGCCAAGGGGAATCTTCGCGGGGCAGGGCAGTCCCTCCTTTTCGAGGTTGTTGCGGGCTTCCTTGACAACGTCTATACACGCCCGCGTCTCGTCGAGACTTGAGATCATGGGGAAGAGCAGCTTTACGGGGCCATGTTGGCCGGCAAGCAGGATCGCCTCGATCTGGGTGCGGAAGATATCGCGATTGTCAAGGGAGACGCGTACCGAGCGCCAGCCCATGAACGGGTTGTCTTCATCGGGCGGACGAAAATATGGAAGCGCTTTGTCCCCGCCGATGTCGAGAGTGCGGATGGTGACGGGTTGACCGTCGAATTCCTTGATGACACGGCTGTAAAGTTCATACTGGTCGGTGCGATCGGGAAAATCGCCGCGGGCCATGTAGGGGAACTCGGTGCGATAGAGGCCGACGCCTTCGGCACCGAAACGCTTGGCAACATTGATGTCGCTGATCAGGCCGATGTTGGCCCGCAGGATGATGCGTACGCCATCGGCGGTCATCGCCGGCTGGTCGCGATACTCGTCAAGGCGGCAGAGTTCGCGAGCCTGGTCCGCCTGTAGGCGTCTGTACTCTTCGACGATGGTGCCAACCGGGTTGACATAGATGCGACCGGTGTTGCCATCGACAATCAGGGTATCTTCCGGGGCGATCGACTTGAGGGCGCCGCGTACCGCGACAATCGCCGGGATGCCCATCGCCTTGGCCATAATGACGGCGTGAGCGTTCTTCTCGCCGGCTTCGGTGACAATGCCGAGAATCTGCCCATTGTCGAGAGACGCCATGTCCGAAGGCAGTATCTGCCGGGCGACCAGTACCCCGGGGTGCTTCAGGTGCAGGGTATGTTCCGAACCATCTCCTATCAGGTTGGCGAGAATGCGCCGGCCGATGTCCTCCATGTCGGCGGCACGCTCGCGCAGGTAGGGGTCGTCCATCTTGGAGAAGGCCTCGATGTAGTTGGCGACAACTTTTTCCAGCGCGTAGGCGGCGCTGTGCCCTGTATTGATCTCGTCAAGAAGTTTGCTGATGAAGCTGCGGTCCTCAAGAATCATCAGGTGCGTATGGAAGATCGCCGCATCGCTTTCCCCAAGCCGTTCTGCGACGCGCTTTTCCAGGAAGATGGTCTGGATGCAGGTCTTTTCCAGCGCACTTTCAAGCTTGTTTATCTCGGTCGCGATGTCGATTTCCTCTTCATGCAGAATGTCGGCAAAGCCGAGGCGCTCTTCGAGGATCGCCGCCGGACCGGTTGCAACGCCGGGTGAGGCCACCACGCCCGAGAGGGTTGAAGCGGATTTGCCGATGTTTCCCTGGGGCTTTTCGTGCTGTTCGCGGGTTTCGGTCGCTGCCTCATGGTCCCGCTGTTTCTCCTCCTGGTGTTTGCGGATCGAGTCGAGCAGGCGGGCATTGACGACGATTGACGAAATCTGGAAGGCAATGGTTGAGAGTGCGCTGATTTCCTCACGGTTGAATTGTCGCGGAGCTCTGGTCTGCAGGACAATCACGCCCAGGGGGTTGCTGCGATCGAAGAGCGGGATGCCGAGGAAAGAGTGGAAACGCTCTTCCCCGGTCTCCTTGAAGTATCGGTAGCTGGGATGCTCCTGGGGCTCCTCGATGGCAATAGCGTGGCGCTTCAGGGCCGCCATGCCGGTGAGGCCTTCACCGATGCGCAGCGTGACCTTGCCAACCGCCCGGCGGGAAAGGCCACGCGTGGCCCGCAGGCGCAGGGTCTCGTTGTCAGCATCGAGCAGGTAGATGGAGCAGACATCGGTGCCCATGCGCCGTGCCACAAGTGACACAATATTGCGCAAGGTCTCGTCGAGATCATGCGACTGAAGGATCAGGGTGCTGATGTCTTCGAGTGTCGTGATGCCTATCTTGGAAGATGGTCTGCGTGGCATGTGAGTCTGTAGTCCCCCCGTCAGGTTGCTGACATGATAGTGGAATCGGGTATGAATAGAGAAGGAAAAAAAACTAAGTTTTCGCAGGTATGTGAAGTTGTGGAACGGTCGGGACGGGCGTCAGGCGAGAAAGGGCGTGAGAGTGTTGCTTCAATGATAAAAAAACGCCGCACGGGGGAGAGAGGTCCCGGGCGGCGCAAACAAGGGAACAGGATTCCTTGTAAAGGGAAAACGTGTTGGCCCTAGACAGTTACTCAAGAAACTAAGCAAGTGTCGTGCCAGTGAGTATCGTTCACCAGAAATGGGTGTTTTTACGTGTTTCCGGCGATTTTTCTCAGGTTCTTGTTGGCAGGCGCTGGTGTGAAGTGTGCCATGCGTGGCACTGTATGTGGCGCGAGTAGGGAAAAGGCCGCAGTGGTGCGCGAAATAACTGTGCCAATAATGACACGCTGTGTGGCTGAATTATGACATTTTTTGTTCGTCGGAGAGGGGCGGCTTCATGTTCTGAAAGAGTTGCAGTTCAGCCCGGAGCGGTTGATCATGCGATAAAAGGTGCGGCGCGGGATGCCGGCAATTCTCGCTGCAGCGGAAACGTTGCCCTCCGCTTCACGCAGGTAGCGCATCAACAGGTTCTTTTCGACATGGTTGACATGTTTCTGGCGTTGGCTGCGCAGGGTGTCATGCTGCGACCCCTCGGAAGATTGCAGGGCCAGCTCGCCGATGATGACCGGCAGGTTTTCCAGGCGGATGACCTCGTCGTGGGTCAGAACGGCGGCGCGCTCGATGATGTTCTGAAGTTCGCGGATGTTTCCGGGCCAATGATATTGTCGCATCGCCTGGATGGCCCGGTCTTCGATGCCCATCAGGGGTTTGTTGATCCGCGTGCTGGCCTTGGCGATGAAGGCTTGCACCAGCTCGTCGAGTGATTCGAGGCGACTGCGCAAAGGCGGCATGGTGATGGTAAAGACGTTGAGGCGATAGAAGAGGTCTTCGCGGAACCAACCCTCTTCCACCCCCTGCTCGATGTTGCGGTTGGTGGCGGCGATCAGGCGCACGTCGACTTTGGAGGAGAGGGTGCCGCCGACCGGGCGGATTTCCCCGCTGTCAAGCACCCTCAAGAGTTCGGCTTGCAGTTTTGGCGTGATGTCGCCGACCTCGTCCAGGAAGATCGTTCCACCGTTGGCGGCTTCGAAGAGACCGCGCTTGTCGCTGATGGCGCCGGTGAAAGAGCCTTTCTTGTGACCGAAGAGTTCGCTCTCGAGCAGGCTGTCCGTCAACGTCGTGCAGTTGACCGTCACCAGCGGCTTGTCGGCGCGCTGGCTCTGGGCGTGGATGGCGCGCGCGGTCAACTCCTTGCCGGTGCCGCTTTCCCCGCGAATCAGGACAGTGGTGGGCGTCGGCCCGACCTGGTGTATCAGGCGGATGACCTCGCTGGTGCGCTGATCCCTGCCGATGATGGATGTCCCGCCAAACTCCTGGGCCAGGGCGCGTTGCGCCAACTCGTACTTCTGGGTGAGGATGACGTGGTCCTCCTCAAGGCGTCTGAGGGAGTGAGGCAGGCACATGTCGGTTGCTGCCAACTCGCGGTAGACGGCCACGGCGTGTTCTCGGCAGGTCGCGTAGCCGCAGGCTCCGCAGTTGAGTTCGTCCTTGGCCTCGTACTTGTCGGTTGTTTGCAATATCTGCCGCAGTCGTTCGCTGCTGGGCATGTTCGGGCGTTTGTGCTTGTTGGTGAAGGCGCGGGAGAAGCTGGGCAGCGGCAGGTCGGTCAGATAGGTCGATTTGGTCCTGTAGTACAGGTTCTGGTTGCGGTGGTGCTCGATGATCAGGTTGCGTTTGGAAAAGGTTGTCAGGCGGTTGTTCTTGCCGGGGCCGCCGATGCACCCGCCGTTGCAGAAGCGTATGTCGACCAGTTTCGGGGTGATTCTGCCGGCGGCGAGATCCTTGATGACTTCAAGGGCATTTTCTTCTCCTTCGGCTTCGATGAAGTCGGTATCGAGCGTGTCGCTGACGATGTCGAAAGAGCGGAAAGGGCCGCCTGATATGGCGAAGAGACGGCCGCGTTGCGGCGGGACGCCGTCGAAGGCGGTTTCGCCCAGGCGTTTGAGGTCGAGGTTGCGACCCTTGAACAGCAGTGAAAGTTCCTGGTAGGAGATGACGCAATCGATCGCGCCGGCAGTCTCATCTGCGGTGATTTCGAATTTCCCGGCGATGCAGGAGCTGATGTAGACCACCTTGTTGGCTGATGAGTTGCGGTTCTTGATGAAGCGTCCGATGGCGACCATCGGCGAGACGATACCAGCCAGGTTCTTGAGCAACTGCGGATAATGGCGCTCGATGAGATCGACGACCGCAGGGCAGTGGGTTGTTACCAGCGGGTGAGGGTGTTCCTTGCCCAGGGACTTGCGATAGTTCTCCCGCAGAAGATCGACTCCCGAGGTGCCTTCATGAACCTCCGCGAAGCCGAGGCGGCGCAATCCGGTGACCAGTTGGCCGGCTTTGATGTCATTGAAGAAGGCCGGGTACGAGCAACCGAGAACGGCAACCGGTGGGCTTTCGCCTTCGAGCAGCCGCCGGCAGTCCCCGATGTGGTCGGCGATCACCTTGGCCTTCTGTGAGCAGACCTTGACGCACTTGCCGCAGCCGATACAGCGGTCACCTATGACTTCGGCATGGTCGCGATGGACGCGAATGGCCTTGACCGGACAGTTGCGAACGCAGGCATAGCACTTGCGGCAGTTATCGCGGACGGTAATGATCGGTTCCATGCGGCTCCCGGTTGCTAGAGGGAAGGACTGACGGATTGTGCCATTATTGGCACGCCGTGTCAATCTTGCCGGAAAGGCTTTTCGCGGAATGGCGCGCTATCGCTGCGGGCGACAGCGTGTTATCATCTCCGCATACTGTAAGGAGAGACTCCATGCGCGAACAACTCCCGCCTGACGAACCGCTCATTCCCAGGCTGCTGGCCAGCAACGCCCTGCGCGCTAATCTGTCCAAGCACATGGACCTGAACAAGATGGCCGATTCCAAGGCGTCGATGATCATGACCGCCGCGTCGCTGGTGATAACCATCACCCTGACTCAATACGACCGCCTCGATCTGCCGACAGTCCTTTTTCTGGCCGGTTCCGGCTGCCTGTCTGTCATCTTCTCGATCCTGGCGATCATTCCGCCACTGCATGCCGGTGACACCATCAATCTGTTCTACTTCCGCTCTTTCAGCGAATTGAGTGAGGATGAATTCAAACAGCGCTTTCGCGATTGCATCACCGACCGGGAGAAACTTTACGATGCCTATCTGCATGAAATCTACTTTCTCGGTAAACACAGGTTGACACGCAAATATGCATTGATCCGCAATGGTCTCTGGACCCTGCTTGCCGGCCTGGTCTCCGCGACTTTTTCGGCGATCATCCACCGTCTGCCGCTCTGACGTGCTGTCATTGACAGTTGACAGCAGCGAATGTATTGCATAAGATGACGAACAAGTTGCGTAACTATTTGTTTTGTTTGTTTATTTTAACGAATGGTGATTATCTTTGAGCGCCTGTACCCAACCGAGATGCTGGTTGCTCCACGCCTTTGTTGCCGCAGCGGTGATTTTCTGGACCGCACCGGCCCTGGCTGACCAGTACATCGGATCGGATGCTTGTGCCTCCTGTCACCCCAAACATTTCAACGACTGGCAGTCCAGCGGTCATCCTCTGCATTTACGAACAGCCGAAGAAGCCATGCATGCCAACCTGGCCCTCCCTCCCGGGTACAGTTGGGACGATATCTCCTACGTCGTGGGCGGAGTGAACCGGAAGGCACGCTATGTCGACCGGAACGGCTACCTGGTCACATCAGCCAAAGATGGCAGTCGTGCCGCGACCCAGTATAACCTTGAGGACGATACCTGGTCGGATTTCCATCCGGGCGAAAAGAACAAAAAATATGACTGTGCCGCCTGTCACACAACCGGCTATCGGCCCGATGGCCACCAGGGGGGGCTCAAGGGCATCGTGGGGCGCTGGGCCGAGGACGGCATCGGCTGTGAAGCGTGTCACGGCCCGGGGGGCGTTCACGCAAAAAATCCGGCGCAAGGTCTCATGAAGGTTGATCGCAGCCAGGAGGCGTGCGGGAAATGCCATCAACGCGGCGGTCTTACGCCCAAGTCCCTGCTGGATGCCGGGCTGGTCCGGCATCACGACCAGATAAACGAACTGATGGCGGGGCCCCACAAGGGACTGTCCTGCGTCAACTGTCACAACCCGCACCAGCAGGCGACCCGCGCCCGCTACAATTGCATCAACTGCCACAGGCGTGTCGCCGATTCGTTCATGGCAAGTGTCCATGATCGGGCGGGGCTCAAATGTTTCGATTGCCACATGCCGAGGGTGGCCAGATCAGCGATTTCAAGGGTCAGCTACATGGGTGATATCCGTTCTCACCTGTTCCGCATCAATGTCATCCCGGAAAAAGAGATGTTTACGACCATCGAAGAGAAAGGTGTCAAATCGACCTTTGTCAAAGGTTTCATCTGCCTGGAGTGTGCTTGCCTCGGATGCCACTCCAGCCGGGACCAGGCGTGGGCAGCGAAACATGCCGCCGGGATGCACAAGAAGTCTGGCGCCAATTAATAAGCCCCTCAAAGAGAGGGGCTTTTTAATTGCTACCTGGAAATTGGTTTCAAGGCAGAGGCAAACACCGTCAACTGCGCATGTTGATAAACTGCAGGTCGATGCCGAAGTCCTTGCCTTTCAGCAGCTGAATCACTTCCTGAAGATCATCGATCTTCTTGCCGCTGACCCGCACCTGGTCCTCCATGATCTGTCCCTGCACCTTGAGCTTGCTTTCCTTGATCACCTTGACGATCTCCTTGGCGCGCTCCTTGTCGATCCCCTGGAGCAGGGTGATGCGCTGCCGCATGGCGCCATGTGAGGCCGGTTCCTTCTTGCCGAATTCGAGACAACGCGGCGATACTTCGCGACGCGCCAGCTTGCCGCGCAGGATGTCGACCACGGCCGTCAGCTTGTAGTCGTCGGCGGCGAGGATGACGATGACGTCTTTCTGCATGTCGATCTCGTTCGTCGTTCCCTTAAAGTCATAGCGCTGATCAACCTCCTTGCGGGTCAGGTTAACGGCGTTGTCGACCTCCTGCATGTCGACTTTGAAGACCACATCAAAACTCGGCATTCGTACTCCTCCATCTTGTGGAATGGACAATCTCGGTCGGCAGTATAATCCCTTTTGCAGGCGACAACCAAGAGTCAAAATACACACTTCGGCCATTGATCTGCGTGCACTCAGGCTGCAAGAGATAAGTTTATTTCAGTACGCTCTCGAGGATTTTGCCGACGCCGTCCCCCCCCTTGGAGCGGACGAAGGAAACCACGATCGGGATGAATTTGCCGACCATGTCGGATCCCAGGTTAAGTCCTTTGAAGCCACCCGCCAGGCTTGCCAGGCTGCCGAGTTTTCCGGCACCTCCACCGATAGACGACATCATGCCGCCGAGCCCGCCAGCGACCCCTCCGGCTTCGGGCGCCGCCGTGATAAGGTTGTCGACGCCGGGAATCGCGCCGGCGACCTGGCTGAAGGCGCCGGCGTCAAGCTTCTCCTTCGCCATTTTCAATATGAGTCCGGAACCGCCCTTGGCCTGCTCCTCGGAAACGCCCAGCTGACTCATCAGCATCTGTACAAGTTCCATTGCCCTGTCTCCTTGTCTCCCCGTCCAGGGGGGTATTATGGATGATGTATGAATGATAATCGAAAATTGAGATTTTTCGAGAAGGCCCTGTTGAAATTGATGTCTCATTCATTGTTTAGAAGAAGCGGACTTCCACGGAACTCTTACACGAGGGTACTCGACATTGAACGGATGCACAGCGCTATTCGGCACGCAGATAGCCCGCCGGTTTGTGTCCGAGGGCCTTCCAGGTGCCGAGCAGGCCGAGCAGCAGGGTGAGGGCGACGCCGAGGGCGATGGCGGTCGCGCTGGCGCCGGGGTGCAGGGCGAAGTCGGATTTCATCAGCCCTTTGACGATGCCGAAAGCAGCGAGACTGCCGGCGAAGGTGGCGAGCAGGCCGGCGGTGAGGCCGAGTATGGCGAACTCGGCGGCGAAGGCGGCGAGGATGGCTCTGCGGGTGGCGCCGCAGACCTTGAAAATGACGGCATCATGGATGCGGCGGTGCTGGTCGGCGGAGACGGCGCCGGCGAGGACCAAAAAGCCGGTGAGCAGGGCGAGGGCGGCCATGCCGCGGAAGGCGGTGCCGAGGCGTTCGAGGGTACGGGCGACGTTGGCGAGGACCTCGCCGGTGCTGATGGCGGAGACGTTGGGGAAGCGCCCGGTGAGGGTGCGCCAGGCGGCCGCGGCGTGTTCGGGGGTGACGTGCAACGCGGCGATATGGGTCTGCGGGGCGTTCTCCAGGGTGCCCGGGGCGAAGAGGATGGCGAAGTCGAGCTGCAGGGTCGACCAGTCGACCTCGCGCAAGTTGGCGATCTCGGCGGTGACCTCGCGGCCGAGGACGTTGACGGTCAGGGTGTCGCCGATTCCGAGACCGAAGCCGCGCGCGAGGTCGGCGGTGAGGGAAATGCGCGGCGGGCCGGTGTATTCTTCCGGCCACCAGCGTCCGGCAACGATCTCGGCCCCTTCTTGTTGTTTCGCGGCGTAGCTCAGGTAACGGTCGCCGCGCACCGCCCAGCGCACCTCCTGGTCGATGACGGCCTCCTCGACGGGGACGCCGCCGATCCTCGTGATGCGGCCGCGCAGGGTCGGGTGGCGGTCGAGGCGGACGATACCGGGCAGCGCCTGTGCTGCAGCGGCGAAGGCTTCGGCCTGGTTGTTCTGGATGTCGAGGAAGAAATAGGCCGGGGCTTCTGCGGGGAGCGACTGGCGGACCCGGTCGTCGAGGTTGGCCTGCACCAGGGTGACGGTGACCAGCGCGGTGAGACCGAGGCCGAGAGAGAACAGGGCGCTGGCGGCAGGGGAGCCGCGGCGGTGGATGTTGGCCAGCCCGAGGCGCAGCGAGGGGTCGGTGGGACGCGGCAGGCGGCGGGCGAAGCGCACCACGCCGGCGGCGGCGGCGCGGAACAGGGCGAAGCAGGCGCCGGCGCCGAGGATGAACCAGAGGGCGAGGCGGCGGTCGGTGCTGGTCAACACGGCGAGCACGGCCAGCGCCAGGGCGGCGAGGGCGACGGCGGTCAGCACCTTGCGTCCCGGTCCCGGTCCGGCGCCGTCGGCGTAGCCGCGGAACAGCACGGCGGGGGGAACGCGTCCGGCGACGCCGAGGGCCTTGAGGGAGAAGGCCAGGGCGATAAGCAGGCCGTAGAGGGCGGCGGACAGCAGCACGCCGGGGTGCAGCTGCGGTTGCAGGGGGATCGGCATCCGCCCGGCGGTCAGTGTGGCGACGATCCAGGGGAGTGCGGCGCCGCAGGCCAGTCCGGCGGAGGCGCCGAGGGCACCGAGGAACAGGATCTGCAGCAGGTAGGCGGTAAAGATGGTTCCGGCCGGGGCGCCGAGGCATTTCATGGTGGCGATGTGCTCGCGTTTGCCGTCGAGGTAGCCGCGCACGGCACCGGAGACGCCGAGTCCGCCGACCAGCAGGGCGCACAGGGCGATCAGGGTCAGGTTGAGGTTCATGCGGTCGAGGAAGAAGCGCACCCGCGGGGCGGCCTCGCGCCAGCTGCGCAGGCGCCAGCCGGCCTCGGGGTACGCGGCGCGGATCTCGGCGCGCAGGGCGTCGACCGTCTCGCGGTCGGGGAGGCGCAGGCGGTAGGCGTGGCTGACCAGGCTGCCGGGCTGCACCAGGCCGGTGGCGGCCAGCGCTTCGTGTCCGACCAGCAGGCGCGGGCCGAGATTGAAGGCGCGCATGGCGCGGTCAGGTTCGGCGGCGAGCACTCCGCGCACGGTAAGCAGCGCGTCACCGACGCGCAGCGCGTCGTCGACTGAGAGGGCGAGGCGCTCGAGCAACGCGGCATCGACCAGGGCGTCACCTTCCCCCAGGGGGGACGTCAGCGGTGGCTCGGCGACCAGTGCGCCGTAGAGCGGGTAGGCGTCGTCGATGGCCTTGAGTTCGACCAGGGTGCGCTCGGTGCCATCGAGGGTGGCGGCCATTGTGCGCAGGGTTGCGACGTGGGAGAGGGCGCCGCGCGCAGCGAGGAACGCCTGCTGTTGCGGGTCCAACTCGCGATGGACCAACTGCACCTCGAGGTCGCCGCCAAGCAGGGCTCCGGCGTCGGCGAGCAGCCCGGATTTGGCGGATTCGGCGAAGGAGCCGACACCGCTGATGGCGAATACGCCGAGGAACAGGCAAGTGAGGAAGACGCCGAAACCGCGCAGCCCGCCGCGCAGTTCGCGGCGGGCCAGGCGCATGGCCTGGCGCAGGCCGGCGACTGCCCGGGTCATGCCGCCTCCGGGGCAACAGCCAGTCGCCCGTCGCGCATCGCAAGGGTGCGCCCGCAGCGGGCGGCGAGGGCGGCGTCGTGTGTCACCAGCACCAGGGTGGTGCCGTGCTGTGCCTGCAGGTTGAACAGCAGGTCCATGACGCGCGCGCCGGTGTCGCGGTCGAGGTTGCCGGTCGGTTCGTCGGCGAGGATCAGGTCGGGGCGGGCGACGAAGGCGCGGGCCAGGGCGACCCGCTGCTGCTCGCCGCCGGAGAGCTCGCCGGGGAAGTGCGCCGCCCGTTCGGAAAGCCCGGTATCTTCCAGGGCGGCGCGGGCGCGCTCAAGAGCGTCGCGGGCTCCGGCGAACTCGAGGGGGAGGGCGACATTCTCCAGCGCGGTCATGGTCGGCACCAGGTGGAAGGCCTGGAAGACGATGCCGACGTGGGCGCGGCGGAAGCGGGCGAGGTCGTCCTCGCCCAGCCGACCCAGGTCGGCGCCGGCCACGCCGACGCGCCCGGCGCTCGGCCGCTCCAGGCCGGCCAGGGCCATCAGCAGGGTCGTCTTGCCGGCGCCGGAAGGGCCGACGACGCTCACGCTCTCGCCGCGGTCGATGCGCAGATCGATGCCGCGCAGGATGTTGACCGGCCCGGCGCCGCCGACTAGACTGAGGTGGAGACCTTCAATTTCAACGATCGGTGGTGTCATGATACGATTCATCCTTGTCCTGTTGTCATTGGCCATGTTCCCTCAGGCGCTCACAGCTAATGATAGCGCATTTTCGCCGCCACGTGTGCTGGTGCTTGGCGACAGCCTGACGGCCGGCTATGGCCTGCCGCTCGACCTGGCTTTTCCGGCGCGCCTGGAAGCGGCGCTGCAGCGCGCCGGCAAGAACGTGAGCGTGATCAATGCCGGCGTCTCCGGTGACACCAGCGCCGGCGGCCTGGCGCGCCTCGAGTGGGCTCTGGCCGATGCCCCACAGCTGGTGATCGTCGAACTCGGGGCCAACGATGCTCTGCGCGGTCTCGATCCGCAACAGACTTTCGCCAACCTCGACGCCATCCTGGAACGGCTGAAGGCGGCCGGCGTGCCTGCCCTGCTCGCCGGCATGAAGGCGCCGCGCAACCTTGGCGCGGACTATGTCGCCGCCTTCGATCGCATCTACCCTGAACTAGCAGCCCGGCACGGGGTGCCGCTCTATCCATTCTTCCTCAACGGCGTCGCAGGTGATGCCAAGCTTAATCTTGCTGATGGCATTCATCCGAATGCTGCGGGGGTGGAAAAAATCGTCGATGGCATATTGCCGATGGTTCTCAAACTGCTGAGCAAAGGGAAGGGATGAGAATCTAGTGCTGAGCGATGAGCGATGAGCAGGGGCTGGTCCTTTTGAATGATGGACGCGTCTGGAAGATTTCAAGCAGGACCGGCGGGTCGCGTCCCGCCGGTTCAGAATTGAGTTTTGAGTTTTGAGTTTTCAGGTTGCAGCGGAACGGTTGATTTCAGTTTTCGAACTGCAAGTCCGTCCGAACCAGCAATTCAACTGGTTCGGCGAAACCGTCCGACCTCGTCGCTGAAATGGCACGCAGCCTGGCGGCCATCACCCTGGTCGACAAGGAGGGGGGCCTGGTGATGGCAGATGTCCTGTGCGTATGGGCACCGCGGGTGGAAGTGGCATCCCGACGGAGGGTCGATCGGCGAGGGAATTTCGCCGGACAGGATGAACTTGCGGCGCGGTCGGTCAGGATCCGGGACCGGTACGGCATTGAGCAGGGCCTCGGTGTAGGGGTGGCGCGGGGCACGATACAGGCTGGCGGCATCGGCCAGTTCGACGATGCGGCCGAGGTACATGACCGCGACCCGGTCGCAGATGTGTTCGATGATGCCGAGGTCGTGAGCGATGAAGAGGTAGGTCAGGGAAAACTCGTCCTGCAGGTCCTGCAGCAGGTTGACGATCTGCGCCTGGATGGAGAGGTCGAGGGCCGAAACCGGTTCGTCGGCAATGACCAGTGCGGGTCTGACCGCCAGCGTGCGGGCAATGCCGATGCGTTGCCTCTGCCCACCGGAAAACTCGTGCGGGTAACGGTCGAAGTGTTCCGCCGTGAGCCCGACCCGCTGCAGCAACTCGATGACCTGCCCGCGAACCTCGGCTCCTTTGGCGAGGCCATGGACGACGAGCGGTTCGCCGACAATCTCACCGATCCGCATGCGCGGGTTGAGGGAAGAGAAGGGGTCCTGGAAGATCATCTGCAGGTCGCGCCGCAGCGGCGTCATGGCGCGTTGCGTGAGCTTGGTCAACTCCTGGCCGCGGAAGTGCACCGAGCCGCTGTCGGCCTCGGTCAAGCGCAGGATCAGGCGGCCGGTGGTCGACTTGCCGCAGCCCGATTCACCGACCAGGCCGAGTGTCTCGCCGGGCATCAGGTCGAAGCTGACACCATCGACAGCGATCAGCTTGCGGCTCTTGCCGCCGGGGCGGCTGGCGCTGACGTTGAAGCTCTTGCGCAGGTCGCGGACGCTCAGCAACGGTTCCATCAGACTCTCCAGCAGCGCACCAGGTGACCGGGGCGGATTTCTTTGAGTGGCGGGACCTCCTTGTTGCAGGGAGCGAAATTCTCCTCACAGCGCTCAAGGAAGGAACAGCCTTCGGGGAGTTTCCCCGGGACCGGGACGCTCCCTTCAATCGGGGTGAGGCGGTGGCGTTTCTCGCCGACGCGGGGGATGCAGGCGAGCAGGCCGCGGGTGTAAGGATGTTCCGGCGAAGCGTAAAGCTCCTTGACCGGAGCGGTCTCCAGGATGAGTCCGGCGTACATGATTGCGACCCGGTCGGCGCTTTCGGCAACGATGCCGAGATCGTGGGTGATCAGCAGGGTCGCCATGTCACGCTCTTCCTTGAGTTCACCCAGCAGGGCCATGATCTGGGCCTGGATGGTGACGTCGAGCGCGGTGGTCGGCTCATCGGCTATCAGTAGCTGCGGGTCGCAGGCGAGCGCCATGGCAATCATGACCCGCTGCCGCATGCCGCCGGAAAGCTGGTGCGGATGGTCTTTGAGCCGGCGGGTCGCTTCAGGGATGCCGACCCGGTGCAGCAGGGCGATGGCCCGTTCGTCGGCCTCACGCCGGTCCAGGCCGCGGTGCAGCTGCAGGGTTTCGACGATCTGGTCACCGATGGTGAAGACCGGGTTGAGCGAGGTCATCGGCTCCTGGAAGATCATGCCGATGCGGTTGCCGCGGACCCGGCGGATTTCCGCTTCCGGGATGCGCAGCAGGTCGAGTCCGTCGAAGCGGATGTTCCCCTTGACGATGCGCCCCGGTTCGGGGACCAGGCGCAGCAGGGAGAGTGCAGTCATCGATTTGCCGCAGCCGGACTCACCGACCAGGGCCAGCGTCTCGCCACGGTCGATGGTGAAATCGATGCCGGCGATCGCCTTGACCAGGCCGGTGCCGGTGAAGAAGAAGGTTTGCAGGTTGCTGACTTCGAGGAGTGCGCTCATCGGTTTCCGTCGCGATGTGGAATCAGGCTTGATGGAAACATGCCGTCTGGGGGAAGTCAATCCCAAAGGCGGGGTCCGTGACAAATCGAGCCTGACTCTGTCATACACAATATCCGTGGCGTTGGTTCACAGATAATGGCAATTTCTCTCCGACGTCACTCCTTAAAGGCACTGTTTCATGATAGGATGAAATCTCAGAATCTGTCAGCGAAAGGGTGATACGCTTACGCGTCGCAATTTATGAATCAGTATGTCGATCTCCATTTGCACAGCACCTATTCCGATGGGGTGCTGACCCCGACCGAGCTCGTCAACGAAGCCGCGGCCCTCAAGTTGCGGGCGATCGCCCTGGCGGACCATGACAATGTCGACGGAATCGCCGAAGCCCTGGCGGCAGGGGAGAGGCGGGGTGTGGAGGTTATCCCGGCAGTCGAGCTGTCGACCGTATGGGGGGAACGCCAGGACCTCCATCTGCTAGGCTACGGATTCGACCCCTGCGATGCTATGCTCAACCGGGCGCTCGCCGATTTTCGCACCTTTCGTACCGGACGCAGCGAACGAGTTCTGGAGAACATCAATCGCCGCCTGGTCGATGAGGGCCGGCAGCCGCTGGCTTTCGCCGAGGTCCGCAACCTGGCCGGCGGGACGATCGGGCGGCCGCACATCGGACGGGCCCTGTTGGCGGCAGGCTACGTGCGCGACATGGAAGACTCCTTCGCCCGCTACCTTGTCCCCTGCAACGAGCCGAAGCGCTTCTTCCCGCTCGACGAAGCGATCGCCCTGGTTCACGCTGCGGGCGGCTGCACGGTGCTCGCCCATCCGCCGTTCATCGGCGTCGATGATTCGGAGCTGGAGCCGCTGCTGGATGAATACATCGGGCTGGGCCTCGATGGACTTGAAGCTTATTGCTCCGGGGCGACCAACGACGCCATCGACCGCTACATCACCCTGGCACGGCGCAAGGGCCTGATCATCACCGGCGGTTCGGACTTTCATCAGCCGGTCAAGGGCGGGGTGGTGATGGGGACGGGGCGGGGAAACCTGAAGATTCCTTACCGCTGCGTGGAGGAGATCCGCGCGGCGGCAAGCCGTTACGCGGCCGGGCAGTGAACGGCTGTCCGGGCTCAGTAGATTCCTCCAAACACAACGGTCTGAGCTGCTTTAAAGAAGGTTGTGGCAAAAACCAAGGCAATCTCACGCAGACGCTAAGGCACAAAGAGAAACTGCTTCCTCTTGAGTTTCTCTTTGCGGTCTTTGCGTGAACCCGTTGAACGGTCTTTAGGAGAATAGACTTCTGTATCCGACGGTTTTTCGTCAGACGGACAGGTGCTCGACCAGAATCCGCAGGCCGATACCAATGAGGATGAGGCCGCCGAGCACTTCGACGCGGGGGCCCCAACGGTTGCCGATCCTGTCGCCGATCAGCATGCCGGCGACGGTCAGGGCTCCGGCGACCAGGCCGATCACCAGCGCCGGCAGCCAGATGGAGACGCCGATGACGCTCAGCGAGAAGCCGACGGCGAGGGCGTCGATGCTGGTGGCGATGGAGAGGAGCACGAGGCTCAGCCCGCGGGTCGGGTCACGTCCGGTCTCTGTGTCCTCTTCGGAGAGGGCTTCGCGGATCATGCGGCCGCCGATCAGGGCGAGCAGGCCGAAGGCGATCCAGTGGTCCCAGGCGGAAACCCACTGGACGATCGTCTGTCCCGCGAGCCAGCCGATCACCGGCATCAGGGCCTGGAAAAGGCCGAAGTGAAAAGCGAGGCGAAAGATATGCCGGCCGGTCAGGCGGGCCAGCACCGTCCCCGTTCCCAGGGCGACGGCAAAGGCGTCCATCGCCAGGGCGAGGGCCAGGCCGAACAGGGTCAGCCAGTCCATGGGGTTTCTCTGGGAAAGGTCATGGCTGCGTTTTTATCGGCATGCCGCGTGCATGTCAATCTTTTTAAGAACAGTGGCACCCCTTGTCTCGTGCCGCACGAATCGATTAGTATGTGCGGAATACATCCAAACGGCCTGAGCGCCGAAAAGAAAGAGGTCACATGCGTTATCTTCTGACGATTCTGATTATCCTGTGCTGGGTCTCGACTGCTGCAGCCATGTCCGCCGACGGCTGCGGCGCCGGTTCCTGTACCGACTGCCACAGCATCACGCGCGACGAAGCGGTCAAGCTGCTCGGCAACATGGTCGACAAGGTCAACAGCGTGGAGCTCTCCGAGATCCCGGGGATGTGGGTGGCGGAGATCGAGAAGGACAACCGTCGCCTGCCGGTCTACATCGACTTCTCCAAGCAGTTCCTCGTCTCCGGCAACGTCATCCGTCTCAAGGACCGCGAGAACATGACGCAGCAGCGCAGCGCCCAGATGAACAAGGTCGATATCAGCCGTATCCCGCTCGACGATGCCCTGCTGCTCGGCAAGAAGTCGGCAAAGAGCAAGGTCATCGTCTTCACCGACCCGGAATGTCCGTACTGCGTGAAACTGCATACAGAGCTAAAGGAAGTCGTCAGGCGCGACCCGGACATTGCCTTCCTGATCAAGCTGTTCCCGCTCAAGATGCACCCCAACGCCTACGACATCTCCAAGAGCATCATCTGCAACAAGTCGATGGAGATGCTCGAGCTCAGTTTCGCCGGCAAGCGGGTGCCGCCGCCGCTGTGTGCCACCACCGTCGTCGACCAGACGATCGCCCTGGCCGCCGATCTCGGCATCCAGTCGACGCCGACCCTGGTGCTGCCGGACGGCCTGGTTGTCCCGGGATACAAGTCGGCCGATGCCCTGCTTGAACTGATTAATGGCAAGGACCGCAAGACCGCCGCGCGCTGATTATTTCAGCGCACCCCTTGCGTTTGGCCGGATGTTCTGCTAATAAGCCTTATGGTTATATTGTTTACATGTTAGAGAGGAAATCAAATGGGTTTGATGGATGGAAAACGCGGCATCATCTTCGGTGTCGCCAATGAAATGAGCATCGCCTGGGGGATCGCAAGGAAACTCAAGGAACAAGGGGCAGAGCTGGCCTTCACCTACCTTAACGACGCGCTCGAGAAACGGGTCCGCCCGCTTGCCGAGAGCCTTGGTTCCGAGGTCATTCTCCCCTGCGACGTCGGCGTCGACGAGCAGATTGAGCAGACCTTTGCCGAGCTCGAAAAGCGTTGGGGGAAGATCGACTTTGTCGTTCATTCGGTTGCCTTTGCCAGTCGCGAAGACCTGAAGAACCCCTTCAGCCAGACCAGCCGCGACGGCTTCGCCCTGGCGATGGACATCAGCGCCTATTCACTGGTCGCCGTGACCCGCTATGCCGTGCCGCTCCTCAAGGACGGCGGCAGCATCGTCACGCTCACCTACCTTGGCGCCGCGCGCGCTGTGCCCAACTACAACGTCATGGGGGTCGCCAAGGCCGCCCTCGAGGCCTCGGTGCGCTACCTCGCCGCCGAACTCGGTGAAAAGAACATCCGCGTCAACGCCATCTCTGCCGGGCCGATCCGGACC